>NZ_LZGR01000030.1:0-6650 GCF_001690255.1 Gilliamella sp. App2-1 | reverse complement strand
ACCAGTAGAATAGAAAGGCAAAGACACACGCCGTGCGAAAATAGATTTTCTTTTTTTATCATCATATTAACTGTATTAATAATATCAATTTTTGGATTGAAAGATTATAGATTCATTCAAATTTTTAGCAATATTTTTTATTTAATCGAATGAATAATCAAATATCTTAATTTGCGTATTAATAAATGTTAATTTAATAGAAGTATCATTGGACAAGGTTATGTTTATTTTAGTGATAAACTTGTTTAAGGGATGGATAACGACGATGAGAAAGCAAAGAAGTTCCTTTATTGGGTGGTTTGCTATCTTGGACTAATGCTCGAATTTCAGCTGGAACAGCTGATCGCCCATAATTATTGAAGGATTAACCTATTTTCATTTAACTATTGAATATTCAATAATTGATTTTTTAATAAAAACGTGGTTAATCCTTTTTATTTTATTAAATATCTTATATAACTAATATTTTATCTTGATGCGCGTTCTAAAATAACTTCAACTGCTTGTTTTTGGATGTAGATCATCCTAGCTATTAATAGTAATGCCGCAACGGCAAGTCCTAATATGATGCCTATCCAAAATCCAGCCGCGCCAATTGGCTCTATGATTAGGTCAGTTAATCCTAGAATATAGCCAACAGGTAATCCGACTACCCAATAAGAAAGTAGCGTGATAAAAAAGATGCTTTGGGTATCTTTGTAACCTCGTAGTACATTACTTGCCACAACTTGTAAATAATCTGATGCTTGATAAATCGCCAGTAATATAATGAGCTGCATACAAATAGCCATAACGGCTGTTTCTTTGGTAAATAGCGCTACAATCGGTGCTTTAAAAATAACTAAAATTAGCGCAACAATTATCGCCATGCTAAGTGATATGGCTAAACTAATATAAGCAGTTTGTTTGGCTAAAGCTGGTTTTTTTTTGCCCAGCAAATAACCAACTCGAATACTGGTTGCAACACCAAGAGATAATGGAATAGCAAAGGTTAAACTACTGATGGTAAATATAATTTGATGTGCAGCAACGGTTATTTGACCTAAAGGGGCAATTAATAATGCAATCACAGCAAATAGGCTCATTTCAAAAAAGTAAGCCAGTGCAAGTGGGGTGCCAAGCATGACAATTTTTTTGATTATACCAAAATCAACTAGTCTGGTGATTGGTGTTTGACGAATATCGCGTTGGCTTGCGCTAGTGAGTGTATATAAGCGTATTAATATAAACATGAGCCAAAAGATGATTGTCGCTGTAATGCCACAGCCTACTCCTCCAAAAGCCGGTAAACCTAATTTTCCATAGATTAAAACGTAGTTAATTGGAATGTTGGCAAGTAGGGCAATAAATATGATCACCATTGCTGGTTTGGTGTTTGATAGACCTTCACATTGATTTCGATAGACCAAAAAGAGTAAGAAAGCAGGTACACCCCACATTATAGCGCGTAAAAATGAAACAGCCACGTTAACCATTTCAGGATCGATAGGGTGATCAGCTGAGCTTCTTAAATTAATTATTTTGTCGGAATGATATAGAAACAACATCATTAATATTGATAATATGAGCGCTATTACTACACCTTGACGAGTCTGATTAGCAACTTGATCACGTTTAGCAGCACCATTTAAGTTTGATATAATTGGCGTTAACACCGTTAACAAACCTTGCCCAAATAAAATCGTGGGTAACCAGATTGACACTGCAATAGCGACACCAGATAGAGCTGTTTTACTATAATTCCCAGCCATAATGGTATCGACAAACGTGATTGCTGTTTGTGATACTTGAGCAACGAGTACAGGAACTGCTAATTTAACGAGATTTTTTATTTCGTGTTTATAATGTTGTTTCATGGTTTTATTACCGTTTAACCGTTCCCCATAAGTCATATTCATCAGAATGTTCAATGTTCACTTGAACTATATCGCCAACGTGGACTTGATTTTCTTCGTTTAAATAAACAACGCCATCAATTTCAGGTGCATCAGCCATGCTGCGACCTATTGCGCCTTCTTCATCAACTTCATCAATAATAACAGATAGTGTTTTGCCTATTTTGGCTTGTAATTTTTGCGTTGAGATTGTTTGCTGTAATTGCATAAAACGATCAAAACGTTCTTGTTTGATTGTTTCTGGAATTTGGTTTGCCAGTTCATTCGCAACAGCACCTTCTACTGGGCTGTATGGGAAACAGCCAACTCGATCTAATTGTGCTTGTGACAAAAATTCAAGTAGTAGTTCAAAATCCTGATCGGTTTCGCCAGGATATCCAACTATAAACGTTGAACGTAATGTAATATCTGGGCAGATTTCGCGCCACTTATGAATACGTTCTAAGGTTCTTTCAATAGATCCGGGGCGTTTCATTGATTTTAAAATAGCCGGGCTTGCGTGTTGTAATGGCACATCTAAATAAGGCAAAATTTTACCATCGGCCATTAATGGAATTAGATTATCAACACTTGGATAAGGATACATATAATGCAATCTGACCCAAATTCCTAAATTTGCTAGTTGTTCACATAGTGTTTGGATATCCGTTTTTAATGGAATTCCATTCCAAAAGTTGGTACGATTTTTTATGTCAATGCCATAGGCCGAAGTATCTTGAGCAATGACTAATAGTTCTTTAACTCCACTATCAGCTAGACGTTTAGCTTCATCTAAAACATTGCCAATTGGTCGGCTAACCATGTCTCCACGCAAAGAGGGAATAATACAGAATGTACAACGGTGATTGCAGCCCTCTGAAATTTTAAGATAAGCATAATGCTTGGGTGTTAATTTAACGCCTTGTTGTGGAATTAAACTAGTATAAGGATCATATGCTGGTTTAGGTGCATATTTATTAACATGACTAAGGACTGCTTCATAACTATGTGGACCTGATATTTCAAGCACTTTGGGGTGTACCGTTCTAATTTGATCTTCTTTGGCTCCAAGGCAGCCAGTGACAATGACTTTACCGTTTTCGTTTAGTGCTTCGCCGATTGCTTCAAGTGATTCTTGCACTGCACTGTCAATAAATCCACATGTGTTAACAATGACCAGATCAGCGTTGTCATAACTCGGTACCACTTGATAACCTTGTGTGCGTAGTTCAGTTAAAATTCGTTCAGAGTCAACTAAGTTTTTAGGACAGCCAAGGCTTACAAATCCAATTGTAGGGGGTGACATATTCATAGTATTTATAATAGTGTTTTATATTTAAAGAGGTATTGTTTGAGAATTAATAAACTATATTTGTTAATTATCATTTACAATCAAAATGAGCTCGGTATTTTATCACATTTCATTATCGTTGATACACCGATTTTCTAATTTGAAATTTATATTAACTGTACTTTGGCTTATCTATTCGATACTCGTAATGACGCGGAAAGTAGCCAGTTTGTTTAAATAACAGCGATTACTTATTGGGTGTTATTTGACTATCAATATAAAATAAAGCCTTTATTGGCAATAAAGGCTTTTAAAGAACAGGAAGTTAAACTTATTAATTAAACGGCATTATTTTAATGCATTAATGACTTCGTCAATTTGACGATTTATGCTTTTTGCACCTCCACCAGATAAATACCATAGATCAGGCGTTAAATAAACAACATGTGTTTTATTTTTGTTTAGTACTTGCTGAGAAAAATAGTGGTCAGCCATACCTTGATTGCCGATTGCTTTGCTACGGTCGATAACAAAGATAATATCAGGTTTTACCGATTTAATGTAATTATCATCAACAAAAATTGGTGTTGGCTTGCCTATTGCGTTATGCGCAGGCATAACGGTGAGGGGTACCGCTCGTTTAACGTTTAGTACGTCATGAATTAGTACCGCACTTGAGCTTGAATTGATAAGAATCATCTTTCCATCATTATGAATAGCAACGATAGCCTTTTTAGCACTGGCTTTGGCTATAGCTTGGGCATCTTGAATTGTTTTATCTAATGACTGAAGAATATTATCTGCTTTGCTTTCAGTGCCTGTAATATTTGCCAGTACTTGGATATGATTTTTGGTTGATTCTATGTAATTTTTGTTATCAACACTTAAATTAATAACAGGGGCAATTTTGGATAAATCATCAGCTTTACTTGCTTGGCGTCCATCAATAACGATCAAATCAGGTTTAACTTGCTTGATCGTTTCAATGTTGGGTTCTTTCATATTGCCCGTATCGGTAATCGATGCGTTATTATATTGTTGCAAATATGATGGGATCACTGACAGTGGGGCGGCGGCAACTATTGAACCTTTACCTAATGCATCTAACGTATCTAATGCACCATAGTTCATTACCACTACTTTTTTAGGATCTTTAGGAACGATCACCGTTTGGTTATCAGCAGTAATGCTCATTGTTTGTGATGATTGGCAGCCGGTTAAACTTAATGCCATCACTACAATACTACTCAAAAGTAACTTTTTTTTCTTGTTCATTTCTAATATCTCTCATTAATATAAATGATAATAATTATCATTCAATAAGGTGGAATTGTCTAGATCTAAATAATTTTTTATAAAGATATTGATAATCATTCTCATATAGTGTAGTGTTCTATGGTATATGAAACTATAAATATCATTATAAATAATGGAGTTATAATAAATGAACGTAAAAAAGAAGTTTAAATTGGCAAAACATGTCATCAATACGGGCATTTTGTTGTCATTATCAAGTAATGCGATAGCTGCTAGCAATTCAGATACTGACACTATGGTTGTTACTGCATCGGGGTTTTCTCAGCAAGTTAAGGAAGCGCCAGCAACTATTTCGGTTATTACACCTAAAGAGATCGAAAATAAACCTTATCGCGATGTTACTGACGCACTAAAAGATATTCCTGGTGTAAATATCACAGGGGGTGGTGATTCCACTGATATTAGTATTCGCGGGATGGATGCTAAATATACGTTAATATTAGTAGATGGTAAAAAAATTAGCACGCGTGAAACTAGACCAAACAGTGATAATTCCGGATTTGAGCAAGGTTGGTTACCACCATTAACAGCAATTGAACGTATTGAAGTTGTGCGCGGTCCTATGTCGTCATTGTATGGTTCTGATGCAATGGGGGGCGTTATTAATATTATTACCAAAAAAGTGTCAAATAAATGGCAAAGTGGTTTGCGTCTAGAATCGGTTATTCCTTATCGTTCAAAAGAAAAAGATACCTACACGGGCAGCTTTTCAACCATAGGACCAATTATTGATGATGTTTTAGGTATTCAACTGTATGGACAGTATTCAAAACGTCATGAAGATGAATTTCTTAGTGGTCATGCTGGGCAAAAATTACGCAGTTTAAATGGTAAATTATCGCTAAATGCCACAGAGACGCAAAAATTTGATCTGGATTTTGGACGAGCTTTACAAAATAGTAACGCAACGGCTGGCAAAACAAGAGATAAATCTAGAACTAACTTTAATCGTGATAACCAGCGCAATACATTTGCTTTAACGCATAATGGCTTATTTGGTGATGTGTCAACGACCTCATTTTTCGCTTATGAAGGAAATAACAATCCTGAAAGAAAAATGAAGATTCGAAATACGGATGTAGATACACGTGTTACTATTCCTTTTAGTATTAATATGCTGACTTTAGGTGGAAAATATAATTATCAAGAGCTACACGATAAAGGAAATCAATTAAAAACCACATTATCTAAAATTGATCGTTGGAATTATGCGCTATTTGGTGAAGATGAATTACGTATTTTAGAAAATTGGAGTTTAACGTTAGGATTACGTTACAACAAAGACGAAAATTATGGTAGCAACTGGAACCCTAGGGTTTACAGTGTTTGGAATATTGATGATAACTTTACCTTAAAAGGTGGTTATTCAACGGGTTATGCGACTCCACAATTACGTTATGTTGTAACGGATTGGGGGCAAGTCACTGGAGGCGGATATTCCGATGGGGTAATCATTGGAAATCCAAATTTAAAACCAGAAAAATCAAATAATTTTGAAATTGGCATAGGCTATACCAATGATTATGGTATCGATGCTTCGGCAACCGCATTTTACACAAAATATAAAGATAAAATTCAATCCTATTATATTTGTGATCGTAAAAGTGGCAGCAAATGTTTGTTGAGCGGTTATAGTAAAAAGTTTGACTTTATACAAGGTCGTGAAAATGTAGGTAAAGCTGATCTTAAAGGCCTTGAGCTCTCATTTAAAACACCTTTATTTACTAATTTCTTATTAAGTTCTAACTATTCTTGGACAAAAACAGAACAAAAAAGTGGCCAATATAAAGGACGAGCTTTAAATCGAACGCCTAAACAAAAATTCAATACTCAACTCGATTGGTATGCTACACAGCAATGGGACTTATGGGCTAAATTGGCCTATTATGGCATGGAATCATCGAATAATCGTAATGGTACAAAAGTTGACTATCCAGGCTATACTTTCTGGGATATAGGGGCATCTTATCAAGTACATAAACAAGCTAAGGTTTATGCTGGTGTTTATAACTTATTTGATAAAGATGTCAGTAACGAAGATTTTGGTAAAACATTAGAAGGTAGACGCTATTTTGTCGGTACCGAAATTAATTTCTAATTAACCAATATGTTAGTTTGGTTTATTATTCTAAGGCAGCTTTAATTTAGCTGCCTTTTTTATAAATAAT
>NZ_LZGR01000029.1:0-2121 GCF_001690255.1 Gilliamella sp. App2-1 | reverse complement strand
TGCGTTCACTTGCGGCAGCGCCTAAGCCACCCACTAGGGCTAAGTTGCCTTGCAGCTGCGCAACCACCCCGCCCAAGATGGCATGGCTGACCGTGTTGGCAATGTGGTCTGTTTCCCATTTGCCGGTTTCAGGGTTGTAATGCTCGGTTTGTTTTTTTATGGCACTGGCAATTTTTGGTGCCAGTGCCCCTGCAACCGCCCCTGTCATGTCGCCACTAATGATGCCGTTAATCAGGTTGACCGCCATGTCAATGCCTTGACGGGTTTCACTGCCCATCGCCGACATGCCTTGATTCATCGCTTCTTTGTAGGCGTCTTCGTAGATTTTTTGTTGCTGTTCGTCAGTTAAGACCGTTTTATTGTTTTTGGCCTTTTCTTGCTCTTTGTTTAACGCCTCTTTCGCTTTTGAGGTGGCGCTGATTCGGTCAATGTGATTGAGCATGGTTAATGTTTCACCACCAATTTCACTCACGAGCCGTGTTTGGTCGATGATGCTTTGCTCTTTGTCTTTGTTAAAGATATGTTTGAGCGCATGACTCGCATGCTCGGTATCACGACTTAATTCGTTAATCGCTTGTTGTTGCTCGCTTTCATGGCGGATAACCATCGTCCCTGTCGATACCGCTGAGTGCGTGGTCGAGTTTTTGCTTGCTTGTTTGTTAAGACCCGTTGGTATTGATGGCATTCCACGGGTGTTGACGCCTGCACTGCTGCTACTTACCTTGTAGTCCGCTTGGTTTTTTATATCACTAAAGCTGATTGTGCCGGTGTCAAGACGGTTTTTGCTCTTGTCTTTTGCTTCTGAGGCTATCACTGCCCCTTTTAAGTCGGTGTGGTTGCCCACCGTAATGTCAAAGCCCCCTTTGCCGGCACAGGAAAACCAAAAAAACACCAATAAAAAATTAAATAAAATCAATACGTTTCCTGACCAGTTTTTTGTAAATAAATAGTGTGTTTTTTATGTTTTAAACAGAAGGAGATATGGCATAATAAGCAATACAACAGGTAGCCATTATTTAATACAATGGTACATAAAAATAATGATCACTAAAATGCATGCTAAGCAAAAATTAGCAATTAAAAAATTAATTATAGAATTTAGTGACAGAATTAACTGTCGCTTTTTAATAATGAATATTCTAATATAGGATAGAATTGTCAGGTTAAATTTGAGCTACAACACTTTATTCAATGGTGATATTTTTATTGACTGTTCGACCAAATTCAGACTGATTTTTTATCATATTTACTAAGTTAACAAGTAATTCATCAATTCTATTTTCTAACTTATCTGGTAATAGACTTTCATAGTCTTCAAGCTCACAACCATCCATAATTAGACTAGATAACTCATTAGTAAATTTATTTTGAGATAATAAATTTGCTATTTTGGGCTTAAAAATAAAACCCTCAGCTTCATCAATTGAAATCAATTTCTTTTTTAATGCAAATAAGGTACCCAATAAAAAAAGATCAATAAACTTTTCCGCTTGTTCTTTATCAATACTATAACATAATTTCATTTTATAAATTACTCCAATCTTTTTTGACTTTTACATTAAAAACTCTACCACTTTGACTACGAAAATAGTGGATTGATATTTTATTTCCAGTGACATCATAACCATCTTTATAAACTTTACTCCAACGCCCTGGTTCAATTTTTCTCAATTGCTCCAACAGCAGTTTTTCTTTAACTGTATTATTGACCGTTCCATTTTGCAAATCTCTAAACCCTTTTGGGTAATTAGGCGAATCCTTAATTGAATTATAAGTATGCTTAATTTCATTAGGATCTCTTGAAACATTATCTTGAGTATTATTGTTATTTTTATCTCGGTTATCATCATCTGGTGGTAATCCAGAAGCCCCACCTGCTGAACTACTTCCAGTTCCTGTTAACGGATTATCATTATCTTTCTTACTACCTTTCTCTTTTAGGTAATCATTATAATAACGTTCATAAGTTTTTAGTACTGCATCTTCAAGGAATTGATCTCCCATTGGATCGACTAACGCAAGTTCAATTAGTCTTCGTTGTTCCAAATTTAAACTTTCTAAAAACGCTTTTGATTCCGCTGCGGTAAGACCTTCAGCCATTAAAACATCTACCACATTAAT
>NZ_LZGR01000028.1:0-3195 GCF_001690255.1 Gilliamella sp. App2-1 | reverse complement strand
TCCCACGTATCACCATTGATTAATGAAGTCATTGCGTCTGATGCAGTTTTATTAGCTTTCCCTAAATCATCGAGTGCAGTATCGCAATAAGATGCCCCCATGGTACAACTTCCTAATGCAAGTATAGCATCTAATGCTGTATCTGCAGCGCCAGCACCAAAATCAACCGCATCACCATATGACATCATTATCCCATTAAGAATTTGAGATGCTGTATTTTCACCAATTTTTTCTCTAATTTCTGTTTTCCAGTATTCAACACTGTTTTTATGTTTTTCACGAAACCTATCACCAAGTAACGAATTATTCTCAACCGCATTTTTCCCCGCCGCAACGCCAGTATTGATATCTTGGATATCACCACCGGCCGCGGCGGTAGCTAGGCCAGTCGCGAGTTGGGTTAGGGCGCTGATTTGTTGTCTTTCTTCTTGGCTTAGGTCTTTGATGTCTTTATCGGGGTAAAGGATACCTGCAATAACTTCTGCACTGCGTTCACTTGCGGCAGCGCCTAAGCCACCCACTAGGGCAGAGTTGCCTTGCAGCTGCGCAACCACCCCGCCCAAGATGGCATGGCTGACCGTGTTGGCAATGTTGCTCGTCAGTTAAGAAGATACCTTTGTCTGTTGCTTTTAAGTCGGTATTGTTTTCGACCTTTATGTCAAAGCCATCTTTGCTGACACAGAAAAATGCAAAAAAACACCAAGAAAAAAATTAAATAAAATAAACGCCTTACCTGACCGATTTTTTGTAAATAAATAGTGTGTTTTTATGTTTTAAATAGAAGGAGATATGACACAATGAGCAATATAGTTAAGTAGGCTTTATTTACTACAATGGTGCATAAAAATAATAATCACTAAAGTGATGCTAAATCAAAATTACCACTTAAAAAGGATTTAGTGACAGAATCAACTGTCACTTTTTTTAAGAACGAATACAATAATATACGTTAGAATTGTCAGGTTAAGATACATTCCAAGCTAAAATCAACCACAAACAAAGCACCGGCGCCACAATCCAACAAGCGATTTTACACCGTGGGTTACGTACCACAATGTATGAAGCCTACCCCATCCTCCCCCTCAACACTCACTATTAAGGTTGAATAAAATAGGTTAATTATTGTACTTGCTATTCAATACTTGTAACTTAAAAACAAACTTTCTACTGGTTCACTGGAAATTATTAGTCTACAAAGTGGAAGTTATTTCATTGCTAATTACCTTAATCCACACTTCTCCAGACTCCATTATTAAAGTTTTTGATTCTATTTTCACGAGTGCGATATAAGAACCAAATAACTCTTCACCATCAAGCATATTTTTACATTCAAATTCCTTCACATTTTTACAATGAATTTTTCCCAAAGAATGCCCATCATAAGTACTCCATATATCAAAAATAAGATCACTCCCAAAATTACTAAAATTTATAGTTCCGAGACTTACATCTTCAAATTTCATAATTTACTCCACAAAATGTCCAGTTGAATGTGATTGATCCGGAAGCCTATTACCAAAGTAATCTTGTCGCTCAGAGTATTTCCCTGATCTATCTGATTTCCATACTCTTTGCGTTCTAATAACTTCACCTGTTGGCTTGATGGTTACAGTGACACCATCTGAACCTTTCCATGTTTCGTAGCCTCCCTGTGATTGCCCATTACTAGTAAATCCTTTAGATTTTAGATCTTCATAGAGCCTCTCTCTTGTTTTAGGTAAATCCGGAGTTATCTGCCCCGTCGTCCCCTTTCCAGCATTTAGTTCTTTTTCATTTTTTACATGCTCGCCAAATTTGCTACTCTCATTTCCTTTTTGATTGGCTGCTTGGCTATTATGTATTTTATACTTAATCTCTTTATAATTTCCACCATCTTGTGCAACACTTCCTTTTCCATGTTGCGTTTCTAAGACTGTTTTATCTAATGGTTTGTTCGCACCTGTTCCCTTTCCAGCTGCACTATTTTTTACAACTGTTGTTTCAATTTGTTTTGACTGGCTTGCCGCTTGATTCATCAAGCGGTTACCTTCAGCAACATTCCCCGCTTTATATGCTACTTCCGCTTCTTTTACCAAAACTTGTGCAGTTTTAGTTTCAACTTTAATTACTTTTCCCGCTACTTTGATAAATTTTGCAAAAGGTAATACTCCTGCTGCTGCTATTGCGTAGTCACCCCAACTATCTGCATCCCTAAAGGCGATATAATCACCATATGGCGTCACCAATATAGCTAGATCTTCTGGCAATCGCATCAAATCCTCTCTTAAAGGATCATACATAAATTTACCTGAATTCATATCATCTATGATTTGCGAAGCCTCTTCTGGGGTTAGATAACCATTAGCTGAAGCATGAAGTATGCTGTCATAATTTGCCCCTGTTTCAGGTGAAAGACCAATAAAATCGCCACCAAATCCACCATCAGCCCAACTTAATCCATTATTCTCAACCGCATTTTTCCCCGCCGCAACGCCAGTATTGATATCTTGGATATCACCACCGGCCGCGGCGGTAGCTAGGCCAGTCGCGAGTTGAGTTAGGGCGCTGATTTGTTGTCTTTCTTCTTGGCTTAGGTCTTTGATGTCTTTATCGGGGTAAAGGATACCTGCAATAACTTCCGCACTGCGTTCACTTGCGGCAGCGCCTAAGCCACCCACTAGGGCTAAGTTGCCTTGCAGCTGCGCAACCACCCCACCCAAGATGGCATGACTGACCGTGTTGGCAATGTGGTCTGTTTCCCATTTGCCGGTTTCAGGGTTGTAATGCTCGGTTTGTTTTTTTATGGCACTGGCAATTTTTGGTGCCAGTGCCCCTGCAACCGCCCCTGTCATGTCGCCGCTGATGATGCCGTTAATCAGGTTGACCGCCATGTCAATGCCTTGACGGGTTTCACTGCCCATCGCCGACATGCCTTGATTCATCGCTTCTTTGTAGGCGTCTTCGTAGATTTTTTGTTGCTGTTCGTCAGTTAAGACCGTTTTATTGTTTTTCGCCTTTTCTTGCTCTTTGTTTAAAGCCTCTTTCGCTTTTGAGGTGGCGCTGATTCGGTCAATATGATTAAGCATCGTTAACGTTTCACCACCAATTTCACTCACGAGCCGTGTTTGGTCGATGATGCTTTGCTCTTTGTCTTTGTTAAAGATATGTTTGAGCGCATGACTCGCATGCTCGGTATCACGACTTAATTCGTTAATC
>NZ_LZGR01000027.1:0-19995 GCF_001690255.1 Gilliamella sp. App2-1 | reverse complement strand
AGCACGAAGGTTAGCTAATCCTGGTCGGACATCAGGAGGTTAGTGCAATGGCAAAAGCTAGCTTGACTGCGAGAGTGACGGCTCGAGCAGGTACGAAAGTAGGTCATAGTGATCCGGTGGTTCTGAATGGAAGGGCCATCGCTCAACGGATAAAAGGTACTCCGGGGATAACAGGCTGATACCGCCCAAGAGTTCATATCGACGGCGGTGTTTGGCACCTCGATGTCGGCTCATCACATCCTGGGGCTGAAGTAGGTCCCAAGGGTACGGCTGTTCGCCGTTTAAAGTGGTACGCGAGCTGGGTTTAGAACGTCGTGAGACAGTTCGGTCCCTATCTGCCATGGGCGTAGGAAAATTGAGAGGGTTTGCTTCTAGTACGAGAGGACCGAAGTGAACGCACCGCTGGTGTTCGGGTTGTGATGCCAATTGCATTGCCCGGTAGCTACGTGCGGAATAGATAAGTGCTGAAAGCATCTAAGTACGAAACTAGCCTCGAGATGAGTTTTCCCTGAAGAGATTCAGTAAGGTCCGTTTGAGACTAAGACGTAGATAGGTCAGGTGTGTAAGTGTAGTGATACATTGAGCTAACTGATACTAATGAACCGAGAGTCTTAACCTTACAACTCGGAGTTGTTTTGGGGTTACGCGAGAGTTTTTAATATTCTAGGTTGACTGAGGTTGATTAAAGAATGATAAAGCAGTTTGTTCTGGATTGAGATATTGATGGTGAAGAGGTATAATATTTTATTATAGCATCATTGATGTAGAAGAAGAGAAGACAGGATATGTCTGGCGGTAATAGCGCGGTGGTCCCACCTGACCCCATGCCGAACTCAGAAGTGAAACGCCGTAGTGCCGATGGTAGTGTGGGTATTACCCATGTGAGAGTAGGGTGCCGCCAGACTTTTAAATATTTAAATACATACCAAATTCGGTGGAGCGGTAGTTCAGTTGGTTAGAATACCTGCCTGTCACGCAGGGGGTCGCGGGTTCGAGCCCCGTCCGTTCCGCCACCTTATTTAGGGGCGTAGTTCAATTGGTAGAGCACCGGTCTCCAAAACCGGGTGTTGGGAGTTCGAGACTCTCCGCCCCTGCCAAAAAAATGATAATTTGTTCTAATTTTAGTCATTTAGTCTTTTTCATCCATATAAATAAAAGAATTTTGTTTACAGATTAGCTTAGTTAATTATAATTCCCGCCAAAATACTTTTACAATCTAGAGGATAGAATATGGCTGAGAGTTTTGTAAGTCAACAACGTTTTTTTGATACTAAGAATTATCCAAGAGGTTTTTCCCGTCATGGGGATTTTACTATCAAGGAAGCTTTGATTTTAGAAAAGCATGGTTGTGCTTTTAAAGATCTTGATGCAGAAACCAGAAAACCTTCTACAGCAGAAGAAAAATCATTTGTAGCCGTTTGCAAAGGTAAAAAAGAACCAACTACTGATTTTGAAAAAACGTGGCTGAAATATCTTTCTCGTATAAATAAACCAAAACGATTTCATACATTATCCGGCGGAAAACCACAAGTTGATGTGACTGATGATTTTGTAGATAATGATGACTAATTTTTTTAACTGTAGTAGTTCAAAATTAATCTGATATGCAATAATTATTCATCGGATTTCATTTTAGCCAAATGAGCTTCCGATGAATATAATAAATTATCCAATTGCTTCTCCTGACAAGCTTTTTTGCCGCCATCCAAGTTTGTCACGGTGTTTTTTACATAACAGTACTTACCTGAAAGTGTACTTTCCTTATTATAAAATTTAAGCAATTGCTCAGTTTTCTCTAAATTGATATCAAGCCTATAAGCATGAACTGCTTTTCGACCATTTATTAGTATATTTTATCAATCCTTTTGATATGCTTCAAAGAATAAGTGTCTTGTGCATCTAAGTAACTAAGATGTTGGCTTTCTATCTTACGGTAAGCTTTACGGGATGATTTGATTTTTACGATTAATTTCTTGAAGTGCCAGCTGTCTGCCTTACTTATAAAGTTTTTTTAAATGATAATAACTATCACCGCTATAGCCCATTACCTTACAGGTTTGTTAAATGTTACCCAACTGTTTAACAAGTTCTCAAAGTCCTCATTTAGGTTTAATGATTTTTGCTGTTTGATTCATTTCTGACTCTCCTTTTTGTGTTATAAAATAACCCAAACGTCAGATTAAATAAAAACTATTACAATTTAACCAATGTTTTTATGTAATTGAATTAATAATCGATCCATAGAACGATAACTTAATGCTTCTGAAATGTGTATTCTTTCTATGTTTTCTGATAAGTGTAAATCAGCGATTGTGCGCGATACTTTTAATATCCGATGCCATGCTCTAGCAGAGAGTCCTAATTTAATCAATGCCTGTTCTAAATATTCATTATTTTCATTTGATAATTGACAGTAATTTTGAATTTCATTTGTACTTAACTGACTATTTAATTTCTTACTTCTCTTAAACTGAATATTTCTTGCTTGTAAAACTCGCTTTTTTACCGTTTCTGTCGATTCTGATGAAGTAGTTTTTTGGCTTAGTGTACCTTTTGGTAATAAAGGAACTTCAATAGAAATATCAAATCTATCAAGAAATGGTCCTGAAAGCCGATTTAAATAACGTATAGTTTGTTGTGGAGTCGTCCTATTATGTGTTCCTTGGTAATGTCCTGTTGGACTTGGGTTCATTGCGGCTATTAACTGAAACTTAGCAGGAAACTTTATTTTTGCATTTGCCCTTGAAATGATGATTTCACCAGATTCAATGGGTTCTCTCAAAGCATCTAATACCTTTCGATTAAATTCAGGTAATTCATCTAAAAATAATACTCCATTATGTGCTAGTGAAATTTCTCCTGGTTTGGGAATCGTGCCTCCTCCAACTAGTGCTGCGATTGATGCGCTATGGTGAGGTGATCTAAAGGGTCTCTTACGCCAGTTCTTAATTGATCCATTTGAACTAACAAGGCTAGTTATTGCTGCACTTTCAAGTGCTTCATCATCAGATAATTGGGGTAATAAAGATGTTAAACGAGTCGCTAACATCGTCTTACCCGTTCCAGGCGGTCCAATTAATAATAAATTGTGGCCTCCTGCTGCCGCAATTTCTAAAGCTCTTTTGGCGTGTTCCTGCCCAATTATATCTTGTAGATTAGCTAAGTTATTATCAATATCTTGATATTCACGATATTGAACTGTTGGTAAATCAATTTCTTTATATAAATATTGACATAACTCTAGTAGATTTTTAGTGATTAATGTATTGTTTTGGTGAATCAAAGAAATTTCAGATTGGTTTTCTACTGAAATAATTAAGGTGCGATTTTTCTTTTTAGAAGAAATAGCTGCTGGGATTGCTCCTTTGACAGCTCTAATATTTCCTGAGAGCGCTAACTCACCCAAAAACTCATAATGTAATAAATTATCTGTCGGAATTTGTTCGGTAGCGGCAAGAATAGCGATAGCTATTGGTAAATCAAAGCGGCTTCCTTCTTTTGGTAGATCTGCTGGAGATAAGTTAACCGTTATTTTTTTAGCTGGAAAGTTAAAACCACTATTAATAATAGCACTTCTAACTCGATCTTTAGCTTCTTTAACAGTTGCTTCAGGTAGACCTACTAAAACAAAGCCTGGCAATCCATTGCTAATATGAACTTCAACGTTTATTAAGGGGGCTTGTATTCCAATAGATGCTCGAGTATAAATAATTGCAAGTGACATAGTTTTTAATTATCAACATGTTGAATTGTATCATTATGATATTTGAGAATATTGATCCAACCATTAAAGCTTTTTTATTAATGGATATGCCACACAATAAATGAGCCGATTTTGCAATAATTTCAATTTTTTTTATTTAGAGTTAGTTTTGAAATAAATAATGATATAAAAAATAAACAAGTATTACTTAATACTATTGATGGGCCTGTTGGCGTGTCGTAAATAAATGACAACATCAGCCCAGAACTGACTGATAACATACCAATTATTATTGCAATTAACGCCATTGCTTCGGGAGTCTTTGAATAATATTTGGCTGTTGCGGCTGGAATGATCAGCAAAGAGGTAATAATTAGTGCCCCAACAAATTTCATTGATAGGCCTATTGTTAATGCTAAAAGTAAAGTCAAAAGTAATTTTGTCATTTGTACATTAATACTGTGGCTAAAAGCTAACTCTTCACTCACAGTAATAAATAAAATGTCATTCCATCGCCAAAGCAATAAAGCGCCAATAAATGCTACACAAATAGTAATTTGATAAAGATCTGAATAAGTTACCGATAAAAGATCGCCAAATAAGTATCCCATCAGGTCGATACGAATATTATCCATACAACTAATTACTACTAAACCAAGCGATAAGGCACTATGAGCTAAAATACCAAGTAAAGTATCAATTGGAAGTTGTTTTTGAGCTTCTAACCAAAGTAATCCTAAAGCTAGTAAAAGGGTCACAAAAATGATTGCATAAAATAAATTGATATTGAGTAAAAAGCCTAATGCAATACCAAGTAAAGCTGCATGGGATAGAGTATCGCCAAAATAGGACATTTTACGCCAAACAACAAAAGCACCTAAAGGGCCAGTTATGCTGGTTAAGCATAATCCTGCTAATAAAGATGGTAATAGTAACTCAATCATTATTTTTCTCTCCATAACTAGGCAAAAAATTGTCTTATTTTACTCAATATTGTGTTTGCACCAATCATGTTGGTGATTATGATGATGTTTATAAACGGCGATTTGTGATGCTCCGTGTCGACCAAAGAGAGAAATAAACTCAGGATCATTAGACACAACAGCTGGTGTACCAGAGCAACAAATATGATGATTTAAACAGATTACTTCATCGGTTTTTGCCATGACTAAATGAAGATCATGCGAAACCATTAATATGCCACAATTAAAGTGTTTTTTTGCATTAGCAATTAAATCATATAATAGTACCTGACCATTGACATCCACTCCTTGAGTTGGTTCATCAAGAATCAATAATTGAGGCTTCTTTGCTAAGGCTTGAGCTAGTAAAACACGCTGTAATTCTCCTCCGGATAATTGATGCATCGATGTGTTGATCAAATATTCAGCTTTTACCATGGATAATATGTTAACAATATCCTCGTTATTTAAGTGCTTATTTAAGCGCATAAAACGTTTCACAGTAATAGGAAGAGTTGAATTTAAGTTGATTGATTGCGGCACATAGCCAATTGTTAAATTAGCTGAATGCTTGATTATTCCTGAAGTATGTGGAACTAAACCTAAAATGACTTTTACTAGAGTCGATTTACCTGCACCATTAGGTCCAATTAATGTAATAATTTGATTAAGATGTATTACTAACGAAACGTCATATAATATTTTTTTGTGGTCAATTTCTACCGATACATTATCAAGCGAAATGAGTGGTTTCATCTTGTTAAGAGCTCTTGCCTATAAATATGTTATGTTATATTATAACAATAAATAATTCTATTCCACCATATTTTATAAATATAGGATAATGATGTGAAAAAATATATTGTACGAAAGAGTAGACAATTAGCCTATTTTTTAATGATACTTGGTTCATTAGTGTTTATACAAAGTATCGCTAATTACGCTAATGCGAAAGTTATTTCGTCTGTAAAACCCATTGGGTTTATTACTGAAGCCATTGCTTCAGGAGTGACTGATACTGATATTTTACTTCCTGATGGTGCATCTCCCCACACCTATTATTTAAAACCATCTGATTTGACTAAACTTAAATCAGCAGAACTTGTGATTTGGGTTGGTGAAGATATGGAAGCTTTTATGCCAACAATTTTAAAGAATATTAATTCGAACAAGCAAATTGAATTAATGGCAATACCAGAGATTAAATTGTTGCTTCGAACTAGTCATGATGAGCATAAGGATGAAGATTTACATTTTCATGATGCCGCTGAGCAAGATCACCATGGTGAATATGATGAGCATATTTGGCTTTCATCTAAAATTGCTAAGATTATTGCTCAATCAATCCATGATAGGCTTATTATCCTGTATCCCGATAAAAGTGCATTAATTGACGAAAATCTAGACGAATTCAACATTAAGCTTGCAGAAACAGAACAAAACATTGCAAAAAAACTAATTACCGTACAAAATAGAGGGTATTTTGTGTTTCATGACGCTTATGGGTATTTTGAAGCGCAGTTTGGATTAAAAAAGCTAGGCAGTTTTACTATAAATCCAGCAGTTCAGCCTGGCGCTCAAAAAGTTTATGCTATTCAACAGCAGCTCAAAGAACACCAAGCAGTATGTGTATTTCGTGAGCCACAGTTTAGCCCTGCAGTTATTGAAAAATTAGTGAATGGAACAGATGTTCGAATTGGAGAATTGAATCCATTAGGAACGAGTATAGCTCTTTCAAAAGATGCATATTCACAATTTTTATCAAATTTAACACAGCAACTGTTGGATTGTTTAGATAAAAATTAGTTTTAGTAATAAATAGTAAGGTTAATTTTGGCAAGGAAAAAAAAATCCCCTGTTATTGAAAAAAATAATTTTAAAATTCCCTATTTTTCAATATTGGGAGTTCTTTTTATTGTTATTTTATTTACCGCTTTGTGGTTTCCACTCAATTTGGAACGAACGCTGTATGTTCCATTAACGCCTCAAGTTGAAACTACTGTAAATGATAATGCTCATTCTTCTGTTGTTGGTGATGGAATAGTTGAGATAGTAAATGGGAAATCTGCTACTGTTACTGAATCATCTGATGTTCCTGAAGATGAGATTGTTAAAGATGAATTAGATGACATCGTTGATGATAAAGATAACACTGTACAATATACTATTGTGCGCGGTGATACTCTGCATGATATTTTAATTCGCTATAATGTTAATCGAAATGATATCTATCAATTAACGACAAAATTTAAGCAACTAGCAAATTTAAGGATAGGTCAACAAATTAGTTGGACGACTGATGATAATCATAATTTGCTAACTTTTAGTTGGGCAATATCAAGTAATAATATTCGAATCTATGAAAAATCGGGCGATAATTTTGTAGAAAGTTCCGAAACAATTGAAGTTGTGCCACAAGATATTGTTATAAAAGGTGACATAAAAACTAGTTTTGTTGCTGATGCTCGCAAAAGTGGGTTAACCAGTAATGAAATTGGAATTATTACTCGCGCTTTACAGTGGCGTTTAGATTTTCGTCGATTACAAGTTGGTGATAAATTTTCAGTCATTTTAACACGAGAAATGCATGGTAAAAGTTTATCTAATAGTCAGTTGTTAGGTGTTCGTATTAAAAATGGAACCAAAGATTATTATGCTATTTTAGCTGATGATGGTAAATATTATGATATTAATGGTAGCAGCTTATCGCAAAGTTTTTTTCGTTACCCTTTAGCTAAGCAAGCCAGGGTTTCGTCAGGTTTCAATCCACGCCGTTTACATCCCGTTACCGGTGTTGTCACGCCTCATAATGGTGTTGATTTTGCGGTATCGCGTGGCACGCCTGTATTATCCGTTGGTAATGGTGAAGTAGTCATTGCTAAGTATAGTGGTTCAGCTGGTAACTATATTGCTATTCGGCATGGTCGGCAGTATATGACAACTTATATGCATTTGGATAAAATTTTAGTCAAACCAGGTCAGCAAATTAAGCAAGGCGATAAAATTGGACTATCAGGAAACACAGGTCGTTCCACAGGCCCGCATTTGCACTTTGAATTACATATTAATAATAAACCTGTTAATCCATTAACGGCAAGCTTACCTATTTCGGAAGGACTAACAGGTAAGTCGAAAAAGGCGTTCTTGTCAAAAGTTAAAAGTATTAGCTCACAGCTAAATTTTTAAATTTATATATTTATTTTATATTTAAACATCCCATTACCTGAAATTTTTTTACAAAAAGAAGGGCAAGGTATCCTTAAAAAATTATGTTATCATAAGCTAATTATTATTGAATAATAAATGTTAGGTGCAGTTTGAACACATCAACTAAAACAACAAAAAAGCGATCTGCTAAAAAGTCTAAAAAAAATAAAAAGACTACACTTTGGCGTAGATTTTTAACATTATTATTTAAGTTATTTCTCGTTTTTGCTTCAGTAGCTATTATTTATGGTGTCTATCTCGATCAACAAATCAAAGAGCGGATTGATGGTAATGTGTGGGAGTTGCCGGCTGCAGTTTATGGTCAAATTATTGATCTTGAGCCTGATAGTGAATATAGTTTAAATGATGTGGTTACAATTTTAGTTGGTGCTCAATATCGTCAGCAAGATACTAAAGCGACTCGCCCAGGTGAGTTTATTGTAAGTAATGATGCGGTTGAAGTTTA
This sequence comes from Gilliamella sp. App2-1, assembly GCF_001690255.1. Lineage (NCBI taxonomy): Bacteria > Pseudomonadati > Pseudomonadota > Gammaproteobacteria > Orbales > Orbaceae > Gilliamella > Gilliamella sp. App2-1. The sequence continues at coordinate 11,657 of NZ_LZGR01000027.1, read as the reverse complement.
CCGTCGACCTTTTACTTTTCCTGATGGTGAGGAGCAAGCGTTTAGAGTTAGAATCACTTTCTATGAAAATCGTATTGATCGTATCACAAATCTAGAAACAGGACGTGATTTTGGATTGCTTAAAATTGATCCTAAATTAATTACTATGATGCATTCTCCAAATGGCGAGCAACGGTTATTTGTTCCATTAAAGGAGTTTCCTGATTCTTTGTTACAAACATTAGTTGCAACGGAAGATAAACGTTTTTATGATCATCATGGTGTAAGTCTATATTCTATAGGTCGTGCTATTTTTGTTAATTTAACAACAGGCCGTACCGAAGGTGGTAGTACATTAACTCAGCAAACCGTCAAAAATCTTTTTTTAACTAATGAGCGTAGTTTAAACCGTAAAATACGCGAAGCTTATATGGCACTGATTTTGGATGGCCGTTATAGTAAAGCGCGTATTTTAGAACTTTATTTAAACGAAGTTTATTTTGGACAAGCGGGTAGTGAGGAGATTCATGGCTTCCCATTAGCAAGTCTTTACTATTTTGGTCGTCCAGTTAATGAGCTTACATTGGATCAGCAAGCAGTACTAGTTGGTATGGTAAAAGGTGCTTCGTTATATAATCCTTGGACACAACCTCAACAAGTTATCGAACGTCGTAATGTGGTTTTAAAACTTGCTGAGCAGCAAGGTATTATTGATGATGAGTTGTATACTTTATTAAGTCAGCGCCCACTATCTGTTTTACCCAAAGGTGGTGTGATTTCGCCACAACCAGCATTTATGCAAGTTGTGCGTAGTGAGCTTCGGAAACAATTAGGTGATAAAGCAGATCATTTGTCTGGTATGAAGATTTTTACCACCTTTGATCCTGTGGCTCAATCCGCTGCAGAGCAAGCGGTCACTAACGAAATTGAGAAACTGCGTACATTAACCAATAAAGAATTACAAACAGCAATGGTGATTGTGAGTCGTGAGACTGGGGAAATTCGCTCAATTATTGGTAGCGCAGAACCTCGTTATCCGGGTTATAACCGTGCTTGGTTAACTCAGCGAGCAATAGGTTCATTAGCTAAACCGTCAACTTATCTAACCGCACTTGGACAACCCGATCATTACCAACTTAATACTTGGCTTAACGATAATCCTTTATCGATTAAGCTTGATGGTGGGGGGTATTGGGAACCGAAAAATTATGATCGTAAATTCCGCGGTCGTGTTATGTTGGTTGATGCCCTAGCGCTTTCACTCAATGTACCGACTGTTAATTTAGGCATGGCATTGGGGCTTGATGCAACAAAGAATACTTTACAAGCGTTGGGCGTACCAGCAGAGCGTATACCTAATTTACCATCAAGGTTACTTGGTGCTTTAGAATTAACACCGTTAGAAACAGCACAGATGTTTCAAACGATAGCTAATAATGGTCAACGTTCTCCACTTTCTATTTTAAGATATGTATTGACGGATAAAGGTGAGCTTGTTTATCAAAGCTATCCACAACAGCTTCAGGCAGTATCTCAACAATCGGCTTATTTAACGACTTATGCTATGCAACAAGTGGTTAATTCGGGGACATCTCGTTCATTAAAAGCTAAATATGGTTCGTTTAATTTAGCGGCTAAGACAGGAACAAGTAATGATTCTCGTGATAGCTGGTTTACAGGGATTGACGGTAAAAATGTTGCTGTTATTTGGATTGGTTTAGATGATCATTCCCCAATGAAATTGACAGGGGCAACTGGCGCCTTAAAAATTTATAGTGCATATTTACAAAATAACCTACCAAAGAAATTAGTACCGCCACAACCTCAAAATATTTTTATGGTACCTATTGATAGTGATGGACAGTGGCAATGTAATGGAAGTGGCATTCGCTCTTTACCGGTATGGACGATTAATCCTCAGAGCTTATGTACTAGCAATAACCAGTCAGTTCCTGCTCAGCAAGCGCCAACTTGGGTTACAGACCTATTAAATAACTAGGGGGAAAATATGCCTGAATTACCAGAAGTTGAAACAAGTCGCCGAGGCATCTTACCGTATTTAAAGGGACAAACTATAGATAAAATTATTATTCGACAATCTAAATTACGCTGGCCAGTGGATAGGGCTATAAGTAATGCTCATGGACAAGTTATTTTAGATATAAAACGGCGTGCAAAATATTTATTATTACAGCTATCTAACAATTGGATTGTGATTCATCTGGGAATGTCAGGCAGTTTACGTATTTTACAAAACTGCCAAAAAGCAGAAAAGCACGATCATATCGATTTAATTTTAGAAAATGGCGTCATATTACGTTATACCGATCCTAGGCGTTTTGGATCTTGGCTTTGGGCAAATTCATTAGGCGAAATATCTCAATTACAACATTTGGGACCAGAGCCTTTAAGTAATGAATTTACGGTGGAATATCTATTCGAAAAAGCCCGAAATCGTCAAGTACCCATTAAAAGCTGGATTATGGATAATCATATTGTGGTTGGAGTCGGTAATATTTACGCTTCTGAATCGTTATTTATGGCTAAAATTAATCCTAATCGCAAAGTCAACACTTTACAATTTAATGAATTTGAAAGATTGGTTGCTTCCATTAAACAAGTTCTTACCAAATCAATTGAACAAGGCGGAACAACACTAAAGGATTTTCTTCAGTCTGATGGCAAACCTGGATATTTTGCACAGGAGTTACTCGTTTATGGACGGGATGGCAAGCCATGCCTAATTTGTGGTACAGAAATAAAATCACAAAAAATAGGACAGCGTAATACTTTTTATTGTGAGAATTGCCAAAAATAATGGCATCTTTTTAACCAAAATTCTCATTTCCTTATGGTTGAGATCACAATTATAAACTTTTTGATATATCCGCTCTTTTTCATGTATAAAAATATCTTTTCAAACTCTTTAAACCTTATTTAAATAGGATTAGTATAGACAACCATAATTAAAATAATTATTTTTATTGCTACTTTGTTTAGTTTATGAAGTAAAACCATTAATCTTACAGAAATTTTTTATTTTAAAGGCTATGGAATTGTTATCCTATATTGTTTATCTTTTTGGCTGTAATTTTGTTGATGTTTGTAAAATTTAATATATGGAGTTAATTATCGGCAGTATATTAATTTTCAAAGGAGTTTATTTTGTGTTTTTTATGGGTTTATGTTTAATTTAATTCAATATCTCTTGTTTTTATTAAGGAATTTAAGATGATCAAATTTGCTTATCGCTTTTTGACAACTTGTTTTATTTTATTTTTTACCACGATGGCGAATTCTGAAGTCAGAATTATTATTACTGATGGTGTGAGCTCTGCTAAACCAATAGCTATTGCCCCTTTTAAATGGACTGGCGGTGGAGAGTCTCCACAAATCATTGAAGATATTATTGCTTCTGATTTGCGTAATAGTGGGAAGTTCAATCCAGTTGAAATTAATCAAATGCCTCAAAAACCAACAACTGCTTCAGAGGTTACCCCTACGGTATGGAATAATCTTGGTGTTTCAGCTGTTGTTGTTGGCTCGATTCAACCCGATGCTTCGGGGAAATATCTTATAACTTATCAATTAGTGGATACGGTTAATCGTCCTGGCACAGTTCTGGCACAAAACCAATTTTCTATTGAGAAACGCTGGGTTCGTTATGCGGCGCATACAGCTAGTGATGAAATCTTTGAAACACTAACTGGTATTAAGGGAGCATTTAGAACACGAATTGCTTATGTTGTTAAAACAACTAAGGGACCTTTTTCACATGAATTAAGAGTATCGGATTATGACGGTTATGATCAAATGACTGTTCATCGCTCTAAAGAACCATTAATGTCTCCTACTTGGTCACCAGATGGCAAAAAATTAGCCTATGTAACTTTTGAAGGAGGCCATTCTGCATTGGTGTTAAAAACTTTGGATAGTGGCGCCGTTCAAACCATTGCATCTTTTCCTCAACATAATGGCGCTCCAGCATTTTCTCCAGATGGTAGTAAATTAGCTTTTGCTTTATCTAAAGGAGGAAGTTTAAATTTATATATGATGGATTTAAGTAGCAAAAAAATCACGCAAATCACTTCTAGTCGTAGCAATGATACAGAACCATCTTGGATGCCAGATAATCAAACTATTGTCTACACTTCTGACCAAGCCGGACGTCCTCAATTATATAGTATCAATATCAATAGTGGTGCATCTCAAAGAATAACTTGGGATAATACGCAGAATCAGAATGCTCGAGTGTCTCCTGATGGCTCCTTTATTGCTATGATATCAACCAATAATGGTGAGCAACATGTTACTCGCTATGATATGGACACAAAAACTTATCAACGTTTAACCGATACTTTTTTAGATGAAACGCCAAGCATTGCGCCAAACGGTACTATGATTATTTATAGTTCATCTCAAGGGTTAGGTACAATTTTGAATATTGTTTCTACCGATGGCAATTTTAAAGCAAGGTTGCCGGCAACTGATGGGCAAGTAAAATTCCCAGCATGGTCGCCATATTTATAAGAAAAGATTGAAATTTATGCAACATTGTAATTATTAAAATTGTGTAAAGCATAAGGTCGTTATAATATATACTTCTAATCTTTCGGTGCGGTAACGGGTGTTACTTTGAGGATGGTTAGATATATAGGTTATAATTTATTAAAAAAGGAGTTAATACAATGCAATTTTCTAAATTTCTTAAAGTAGCCGTGGTTGCTTTACCATTAATCGCTGTAACTGCATGTTCATCTAATAGTAGCAGCAATGCTGGTGGTAATTTTAACGGTTCTTTATCAAAAGAAGCTTTAGAGCAACTTCAAAAATTACAACAAATCAACACGGTATATTTTGATTTTGATAAATATAATGTTAAATCTGAGTATGCAACATTATTAAATGCGCATGCTGTATTTATTCGTACAAATAATGTAAAAGTTGTTATTGAAGGTCATGCCGATGAACGAGGTACTCCAGAATATAATATTGCATTAGGCGAGCGTCGTGCAGCTGCTGTTAAATCATATCTACAAGGTAATGGAGCTTCTGCAAGCCAAATGGAAATTGTTTCTTATGGTAAGGAAAAACCAGCAGTGTTAGGTCATGATGAAGAAGCTTATGCTAAAAACCGTCGTGCTGTAGTAACCTATGCTGGTTATTAATAGCGTCTTATAACGGCTGATTATTCAGCCGTTATGTTTTTTAAGTTCACATCGAGTTTAATAATATGCATAAAAAAACACTCACATTGTTCTTATTTTTATTATTCACTGGTTATGGCTGTGCCGCAAGTAGTTCTGACGTAGAGCGAACGATTCAAGCTCAAGGGCAATTATTGATAGAAAACCAACAAAAAATTAGCGATTTACAAGCCGATGTAGATACCCTTCGTGGTCAGTTAGAAGAAACGAAATACCAACTTAATCAAATAATTGAACGCCAAAAAATGATTTTTCAGCAAATGAATAATGGTTCTGGATTTTCATCAAATACCCGTTTTGATTCACAACAAGATAGTTCCGTCCAACCTGTTGACACTATTCCATCAACATCTCCATCAAATTTGTCTGGATGGAGAACTTCAGGTGATGATAAAGCCGATTATAATTTTATAATTCAGTTTGTTAATGATGGCAAACAAAATAGTGAGACGATTGCTGCATTCCAAAAGTATTTACAAACTTATCCAAAATCTAAGTACCGAGCTAATGTTAATTATTGGCTTGGACAACTTTCATATAAACAAAGCAAAAGAGACGATGCTTCATTTTATTATGCAACCGTAGTAAAGGATTTTCCATCTTCTCCGAAAGCTGCTGATAGCCTTTATAAAGTAGGATTAATTTTACTTGATAAAGGGGAGACTAAAAAAGCTAAAACTGTTTTCCAACAAGTGGTAAATAAATACCCCAAAGATAAAAATGTAGTTGATCGTGCCAATAAAAAATTAGCATCACTAAAGTAAAATGTACAAATAACCAGCTATTGGGTGAAAATAGCAATAAAAGGGTTGCGTAGTATTATAATTATAAGTATTATACCAACCCGAAATCGCTTGTAGCTTTAAGCATTAAAGGTAAAGTGGTTTTTGTCAAATGGGTCGTTAGCTCAGTCGGTAGAGCAGCGGACTTTTAATCCGTTGGTCGAGCGTTCGAATCGCTCACGACCCACCATTTATCTCATCAATCTTCAATTACTTCATTTTTAGTTAACACTATTTCAATGTTTGAACCTTGAACAGAATAAATCCCTAAATTTATTAGTATGCTTAAAAGGGAGAAAAAGGGAGATATCCCCCTTTTTTATATTATTTAGCTTTGGCGGCTAATTCGATAATTTTCATCGTTACCTCAAAAGATTTAAGAAATGATGATAATGGTAAAAACTCAAAGCACGAATGAAAGTTATGTGCACCAGTAAAGTAATTTGGTGTTGTAAGACCTCTAGCAGAAAGTGCTGAGCCATCCGTTCCCCCCCGCATAGCGATCGTATTTGGCTGAATATTGAGTTGCTCAAATGATTGATAAATCAAATCAATACAGCGACGGTCATTACCCAAATAGTTAGCTATATTGCTATAAGTATCGGTAATTTTACACTCAATTTTAGCCCTTGGATATTTTCGGCTAATAAAGCCCACCACTTCTTGGATATAAGCTTTACGTGCTTCATATTTAGCTAAATCAAAGTCACGAATACTCATTTTTAATGTTGTGGTACTTTGATTACCAACAATATCATTAAACCAAAAATAACCTTCTTTACCTGCGGTATGTTCAGGTGTTTCGAAACTATCAAAACAGTTAATAATATCATTAGCTACACGGATAGGGTTGATTAAAACATTTTTTGCTGACATTGGATGCGCAGATACACCAGTAATTTCAATAGTTGCAGAGCCAGCATTGAAAGTTTCATAAACAACTTCACCTAGTTCACAACAATCGATTGTATAAGCAAAATCAGGTTTGAAGCGATTTAAATCAAGTTTCTTAGCACCCTTTAAGCCTACTTCTTCATCAGGTACAAATGCCACATAAATATCGCCATGTGTAAGGTTTTGTTGTTGTAATTGATCTAACATTGTCATCACAACGGCAATGGCGGCTTTATTATCAGCACCAAGTACACTTGTTCCATCAGTGACAATCAATTCATCATTAAGATACTTATTCAATTCAGGATGTTCATCAACTTTAAACCAGATATTTTTATCTTTATTTAACAGGATATCTTGACCGGTAAAGGTCACTCTCTGTGGGTTGATTTTATCTGATAAGGCAACATCGACCGTATCAAGATGGGCAACATAACCAATTTTGGGTGCATTTGGATTATTGCCTAGTAGTTTAGCCGTTACAATACTATGCTCATCAAGGTGAACATCTTGTAAATTAAGCTTGATCAACTCTTGTTTGAGTAATTTGGCTAATTCTGTTTGTCCTGGGGTTGAGGGTACATGCGCACATCCAAGAGCACTTTGACTTGGAACGTTGACATAACGTAAAAAACGCTCAACTAATTGTTCGGTAATATTATTCATCTTAGGTTGACTCCTTATGGCAACTAATTATTTACGGGTGGATAGGCATAACCACTGTCAAAACCAATGGGTAGACCTAAGAACCAAAAGAGCAATAAGTTTACCGTTAATGCAATAAGTAGCGCGGCGGTATAAGGAATCATCATCGAACTTAATGTGCCTACTCCGGTGTTTTTGCAGTATTGCTGGCAATAAGCAATAATCAAAGGATAAAAAGCAAACATAGGTGTACTAACATTAACTGCCGAGCTGATACGATAAGCCGCTTGCGTTAGTTCTGGTGAGATGCCAACTGACATAAGCATTGGTACAAAAATCGGTGCTAATATGGCCCATTTTGACGATGCAGAGGTAATTAACACATTTAACATGCTTGTTAGAATTATCACGCCAAAGATTGTGACCACTGAAGGTAGATGCAACGCTTTTAAAAACTCAGCACCGCTAATCGCAATTAATGTTCCAATTTGTGAATGAGAAAAGACATATAAAAATTGCGCACAAAAGAACGCAAAAACAATAAATGGAATAAGAGATTTTGTGATGTTCTCCATCGCTTTTACAATATCGCGCGACGATTTAAATGCTCCGGTTATAAAACCGTGTATTAAACCTGGAATGGCGAAAAATATAAACAATAGTGGCACAATAATTTGCATAATTGGTGCTTTATTACTTGTCATACTTCCATCAGGAGCACGTAATAAAGAGTTTTCTGGTAATAATAATAAAACCAAACCAATAGCAATCACTAAAAAGACAATTGAAGCGACTTTAAATGCTCGATTTTCAACTGGCGTGATCGCTGGCGAATTGGCAATATTATCTAACTTTAAATCATTATTTAAAGGCATGGTTGCATTTAAACGAGGTTCAACGATTTTATCGGTAACAAACCAGCAAGCTAATAATACAAAAAAGGTACCGCCAAAGCTCAAGAAGTAGTTACAAAGGACATTAACTTGATAAGAGGGGTCGATAATTTGTGCGGCACTTTGGGTAAAGCCTTGCATAATTGGATCGATAATTGACGGTGTATAACTTGAGCTAAAACCACCAGCTAAGCCTGCAAATGAAGCTGCAATACCCGCCAGTGGATGACGCCCGATTGCATAAAACATCATTGCTGATACAGGCATTAAAATCACATAAGCCGAATCAGCAGCAATATGGCAAACCATACTGACAAAAATAACTGATGGTGTCACTAATTTTTTAGGGGTAATAGCCAATAATTTTTTAAGTAGCACATGGATATAACCACTACTTTCAGCAATACCAATACCTAATGTTGCCACAATTGTAATGCCAAGTGGTGGGAACGAGACAAAATTAGGCACCATCTTGGTAAAAAAAGTGACCAAATGATCGGGAGCCAGCATATTGACAACAACAAGTTTATTTTGCGTAACAGGATTAATGTAATTAAAGTTTACAAAAGAGAGTAATAAAGAAGCTACAAAACAGATAATTAAGGCATAAAAAAACAGTGTTGTTACATCGGGAATTTTGTTGCCAATTCGTTCAATAGTATTTAGAAAGCCACCCGTTCTTATCGGCGACGGATTAGTTGTTTGATTCATGATAAAATTAGTGTAAATATTATTCGGAATGATAATTTAACACAGATTTATTATGCTGGTAAATAACACAAATCGCTATATTTTTATACTTAAACACGCTTTTATCTGAAGCTTTTTTACACTACAATTCTTGTAGATAAGTTTATCTTTAAACTAACGTTAATACGCATGTAGCTAAGTATTGTACTCATTGATCTTTAATATCGTTTAAACGGTATTAGGGTTAATTTGCGAGCTATTATTCACTTTTGTTACATTTTTTTGTTAATTGTAAGTACGATCATAAAATTACATATTGACTACTTGGTTTTAATAATAGAATGTAGTTTTTGAGTAAAATAATAAACATCAGAGTTTAATATATTAATTAACATATTCCCATTTATTAAGGCTACCTATAATATGCCCTCATTTTGGTGAAAATTCATTATTAGCTCTAAATGGTGGTTAGATACCTAAGTTTATCAAGGTAATACAACGCATTACTTTTGCAAAAAATAGGGTTAAATTTATCAGCTATAAGTTTGATTTGTAAAAAGCTAAGTTTATTGAAAAAAGCATGGTGATTTAAAGTAATAGTTTGTAGACTATGTTCAATTATCGGTTTTAGGCTGTATACTTTGTATATAAATTGAATATGAATCTTTTAAAATCTTTAGCCACAGTTAGTTCAATGACGATGGTCTCTCGCGTATTAGGTTTTGTACGTGATGCCATTATTGCACGTTTTTTTGGTGCTGGTATGGCGACCGATGCTTTTTTTGTTGCCTTTAAACTTCCTAATTTACTGCGTCGTATTTTTGCAGAGGGGGCTTTTTCACAAGCCTTTGTGCCTATTTTAGCTGAATATAAAAATCAGCAAGGTATTGAAGCAACGCGTACTTTTGTTGCTTATATTGCAGGATTATTAACGCTAGTATTAGCTATTGTTACCTTAATTGGTGTTGTCACAGCACCTTTTATTATTATGCTAACAGCACCAGGATTTATGCAAGAGTCAACTGAAAAATTTGAACTTGCAACGACCATGTTGCGTATAACCTTTCCTTATATCTTTTTTATATCACTGGCTTCACTTGTTGGCGCTATACTCAACACATGGAATCGTTTCTCGGTTCCCGCTTTTGTGCCAACACTACTCAATGTGAGTATGATTATATTCACGTTATTTTTAACACCTTACTTTAACCCTCCCGTATTAGCACTTGCCGTGTCGGTTGGAGTTGGCGGAATTTTGCAATTACTCTATCAGCTACCTTATTTAAAAAAGATTGGCATGCTAGTATTGCCCCGTATTAGTTTTAAAGATAGCGGTGTTTGGCGCGTTTTAAAACAGATGGCGCCGGCAATTTTAGGCGTATCTGTTGGGCAAATATCATTAATTATTAATACGATTTTTGCATCATTTCTCGTTTCTGGCTCGGTTTCGTGGATGTATTATGCGGATCGATTAATGGAATTCCCTGCCGGTGTACTTGGTGTGGCATTAGGTACCATATTATTGCCATCGTTAGCCAAGAGCTTTGCTAAAGGCGATCATAATCAATATTCGGAGCTGTTAGATTGGGGCCTACGCCTCTGTTTTTTATTAGCTTTACCTAGCACGATTGCATTAGGTGTTATTTCTCTACCGCTTATATCAACTTTATTTGAATATGGTCAATTTACCTTACATGATACATTGATGACACAGCGAGCCTTAGTGGCTTATTCTATTGGTCTACTTGGATTGATTTTAATTAAAGTGTTAGCACCCGCATTTTATTCGCGTCAGGACATTAAAACTCCCGTCAAAATTGCAATTGTCACGTTAATTTTAACACAGCTAATGAATCTCGTTTTTATTGGGCCATTACAGCATGCAGGCCTTTCACTATCCATTGGTTTAGCCGCTTGCTTTAATGCTGGATTATTGTATTGGCAACTGCGTAAAAAACAACTTTATCAACCCCAACCTGGTTGGTATCACTTTTTAATTAAAGTCATTATTGCGGTAATATTAATGTCCACAGTGTTATGGTTTGGTTCGCAGCTATTACCTGACTGGTCAACCGGTTCAATGTTGGTTCGTATGGGGCGATTATTTTTATTGGTTATTGTAGGGATTTTTGTCTATTTTGCCTCATTGATTGCAATGGGACTTAAGATAAAACATTTTATTAAAAGAGTTGACTAACAATGAGCATCGAATAAAAATGATTTTAAATTTTGTCAAAAAGTTTCAGAAAACAGTATGTTTAAATATAAAATTGATAGAAAATTAAAATGAATAAGGTGTCTTTCTTTCATTGGCAATTAACCGATTAGTAAATTAATGGACTTGTTAAATGTCTAGTGAATTCTCATTTAGTTTTTTATCTGTGATGATTTTTTTCTTATTTAGAGTTATTTATTGATAAGCTACATTTTATCCCTTTGAGATAATTCCTTTTTCTATTGTGAGAAGAATATTTGTTATATTATTTTGATTGCCAATAATTCAAGTGGTAATTATTAAATAATTATTAATAAGAATTTATTAAGCAAAAAATGGCAGATTTGAGAGG
>NZ_LZGR01000026.1:0-33530 GCF_001690255.1 Gilliamella sp. App2-1 | reverse complement strand
CGGCTAATCATCTTACTGATAAAACAATAACCAATAGCGACAAGCCAGTTCAAAATGGGCTTATTATCAATAAATGGATCGCCGGCACCATAAGCGCGTTTAATATTGTAAAATATCAAATTATTATTCAATACAATAACCGTGAAGACGTGCCATTAATCGTGACTCAAAACAATAAAATTTAAATTAAGGAGCAGAACAATGCCATCACAATATCAACCCCAAATTTTTGGTTGGATAAGCGATTTAGTAAAAGGCGGTAACTATTTAACGGGTGCGGATCAGCGTCTTCTATATGCCAATGATAACTACTGTGCTTTTATTCGTAAAACAAAATCTGATCAGATTCTTTATTTATGTATGAGTTTTTTTCTCTCAATTTCGGGGATCTTTTTAATTCCATCTTTGATATATTCTATTATAACGTGCAATAGTGATACACTTTTCTATCTTTTAACTTCTGGTTTATTTTGTTACATTATTCTCGAATATTTAATGATTCCTGAATTTTATCAAAATCTTTTTACACGTCGAGGTAGTCCCATTATTTTTAACCGTAAAACGGGTAAAGTGTATATCAATGAAAGCTATTTTTTTAATTTTAAAGTGTTACGTAATCCGCTAACCTTTTTGCACCCTAATAAAAAACGCATAAAAGAATATGACTGGGCCCATTTACAAGGGGTGGTGGTGCATAACTTTTCACGCTCTTCACTCAACACCACCATATTAATGGTGTGCAAACCCCATACCCATAAAACAATCGACCATATATTGCTAGACCCATTACGTGCTGGCATAGGCAGTTATCTGGTTTGGGGTTGGGTCAATAACTTTATGTGCGCGAACAAATTAGCTGGCTTAAACGATGGCAAATACAAATGGGAACAAGAAACCCAATTTAAAGACAACATTATTAAAGGACAAGGCTGGCCAGAATGGATGGTCGAAGCGTTTAATGCCACATCGCAAGCAGAGCTCGCCGAAATTAAACAACGGCATCATGTCAAACAATAAGTTTTAATAGCTCAGGGCGGGGACGGACAAAAAGCCTATTTTGATAAGTATGATCGCAACCGTAATGTCATGACAGGGCTGCCTGAGCCTGATTATAACACTATTGACGAGCCAGACGAATTTACATTAACCACATCGGCTAATCATCTTACTGATAAAACAATAACCAATAGCGACAAGCCAGTTCAAAATGGGCTTATTATCAATAAATGGATCGCCGGCACCATAAGCGCGTTTAATATTGTAAAATATCAAATTATTATTCAATACAATAACCGTGAAGACGTGCCATTAATCGTGACTCAAAACAATAAAATTTAAATTAAGGAGCAGAACAATGCCATCACAATATCAACCCCAAATTTTTGGTTGGATAAGCGATTTAGTAAAAGGCGGTAACTATTTAACGGGTGCGGATCAGCGTCTTCTATATGCCAATGATAACTACTGTGCTTTTATTCGTAAAACAAAATCTGATCAGATTTTTTATTCATTTATACTTATAATTGTTTTAATTCTCTCAATACCCATGATATATTTGGGTTTTTCATTAATTTTAGACTTAAGTCCTATAACAGAGTCAGCTATGCTCATTACAGTGGTAGTCATATTGATTGCCTGCATTGTTGCTATGTATCTTTGTATTCCTGAATTATATCATAACTTATTTACACGCCGAGGAAGCCCCATTATTTTTAACCGCAAAACGGGTAAAGTGTATATCAATGAAAGCTATTTTTTTAATTTTAAAGTGCTACGCAATCCGCTAACCTTTTTGCACCCTAATAAAAAACGCATTAAAGAATATGACTGGGCCCATTTACAAGGGGTGGTGGTGCATAATTTTTCACGATATTCACTCAACACCACCATATTAATGGTGTGCAAACCCCATACCCATAAAACAATCGACCATATATTATTAGACCCATTACGTGGTGGCATAGGTAGTTATTTTGTTTGGGGTTGGGTCAATAACTTTATGTGTGCTAACAAATTAGCAGGTCTAAACGACGGCAAATACAAATGGGAACAAGAAACCCAATTTAAAGACAACATTATTAAAGGACAAGGCTGGCCCGAATGGATGGTTGAAGCGTTTAATGCCACATCGCAAGCAGAGCTCGCCGAAATCAAACAACGACATCATGTCAAACAATAAGTTTTAATAGCTCAGGGCGGGAAAGGATAACGCCGCCTACTTTACAATAACCGTGAAGGCGTGCCATTAATTGTGACTAAAAACAATAAAATTTAAATTAAGGAGCAGAACAATGCCATCACAATATCAACCCCAAATTTTTGGTTGGATAGGCGATTTAGTAAAAGGCGGCAACTCTCTAACCGATGCCGATGATCGCTTGCTCTATGCCAATGATAACTACTGTGCTTTTATTCGTAAAACAAAATCTAGTCAAATTTTTTATTCATTTATGCTTATAATTGTTTTAATTCTTTCAATACCCATTATATATTTGGGTTTTTCATTGATTTTGGATTTAAGTCCTATAACAGAGTCAGCTATATTCATTACAGTGATAGTTACATTGATTGCCTGTATTGTTGCTATGTATCTTTGTATTCCTGAATTATATCATAACTTATTTACACGCCGAGGTAGCCCCATTATTTTTAATCGTAAAACGGGTAAAGTGTATATCAATGAAAGCTATTTTTTTAATTTTAAAGTGTTACGCAATCCACTAACCTTTTTGCACCCCAATAAAAAACGCATTAAAGAATATGACTGGGCAGATTTACAAGGGGTGGTGGTGCATAACTTTTCACGCTACTCACTCAACACCACTATTTTAATGGTGTGCAAACCGAATACCCATAAAACAATCGACCATATCTTGTTAGACCCATTACGTGGTGGCATAGGTAGTTATTTTGTTTGGGGTTGGGTCAATAACTTTATGTGCGCGAACAAATTAGCCGGTTTAAACGATGGCAAATACAAATGGGAACAAGAAACCCAATTTAAAGACAACATTATTAAAGGACAAGGCTGGCCCGAATGGATGGTCGAAGCGTTTAATGCCACATCATTAGAAGCGCTTGCGGAAATCAAACAAAAGTATAATGTTCAACTATAAATTATAATCATGTAATAAGATTAGCGATAAAGAGTAAAAAGTCATTATCCATCACAGTATCGATCATAAATACTAGATTGGATAGGTTATTTAGATAAAGGTAACAAATATATATGATTTGCTCACTAATTTAGTGAAAACTTATTTAATAATAGAAAGGAGTTTCTTATGAAAAGAGCATAACAACTAGATTTATTAATAACGATCAACGATAATCTTAGTCCTCTCTTATCAATAATTAGTGTTATTATGTTTACCATTTATCATTCAAATCAGGTTGATTTACTCAAGACGCTATTGAGTGAATTGATGCGCAGGCAACCATTAGAGGATGTATTTACACCTGATGTAGTCATGGTGCAAAGCCAAGGTATGGCACAATGGTTGCAAATTGCGTTAGCGGATGAACTGGGTATTGTAGCTAATGTTGATTTTCTTTTTCCAACTCAATTTATTTGGCAACTTTATCAAAAATTATTGCCCGATGCCCCCATTGAAAATGGTTATAGTATTGAATCAATGAGTTGGCGTTTGTATTATTTATTGCCCCAAGTTATTGAACAACCTGAGTTTAGCGCACTTAAACATTATCTGGATATTGATAAACAAGATAAAAAACGATATCAGCTTGCAACGCGTATTGCGCGGTTATTTGACCAATACTTAGTTTATCGCCCTGATTGGCTTGCAAAATGGGAAGCCAATCATACTGTTAGCGAATTAAATCATCATTCTGATGAAAGGTGGCAAGCAGAGCTGTGGCGAAAGCTAATATCCATCAGTCAACCTTATCATCGCGCTAATATTTATCAACAAATGCTTGAAATTTTGTTAGATAATCACTTTGATCGTTCACGTTTAGATCCGTTACCTAATCGTATTTTTATTTTTGGTATTACTTCTCTTCCCCCTATTTATCTTTCGATACTATCAGCACTAGGGCAACATATTGATGTCCATTTGATGTTTAACAATCCGTGTAAATGGTATTGGGGAGATATTGTTGAAAAGCAGTTGTCAGATATATTCAATACCCCCGATAAAATCCCCAACCCCCTTTTAACCTCGTGGGGAAAACTAGGCCGTGATAATCTATTCCTGTTACAGGAATTTAATAATAAACAAGATATTGAAGCTTTTGTCGATCAGGGGCGATCTTGTTTATTAAATGCTATTCAGCAAGATATTTTAGATCTGTATCAAAACGATTTTGGTAATGAGCATATTGCAGCAACAGACAAGTCAATTTCGTTTCATGCTTGCCATAGTGAGCAACGTGAAGTTGAAGTATTATATGATTATCTGCTATCAGTTTTTGACGCAGATCCCACCCTAGAATTACGCGATTGCATAGTTATGGTGTCGGATATTGATAAGTATGTGCCTTATATCCGCGCTGTTTTTGGTAATGCTTATGAGAAGCGCTATTTACCTTTTACTATTTCAGATCAAAAAGCACGAAATATCGATCCGATTGTTCAAGGTTTTTTTGCTATTTTAAATTTTCCAAATAGTCGATTTACAGCAGAAGAACTCTTTAATTTGCTTGAGATCCCGGCTGTTTCTGAAAAATTTGCAATTAATCAATCACAGCTAACCTTGTTGAGGACGTGGATTGTTGAGTCAGGCATTCGTTTTGGGCTTGATAGTGCACATAGTTGGTTATTTGGGCTTGAACGGTTATTACTTGGCTATACGATGAGTAGTGAGCATGGGGGGTGGCAACAGATATTACCTTATGATGGTGCAACCGGTTTAGATGCCGAATTAATCGGTCAATTAGCCGAATTTATTAAAGTGGTAAATAAGTGGTTTACTATCTTAAATGAAGAAAAACCGCTCATTGATTGGCAGCCTTGTTGTCTTGAATTAATTAATGATTTTTTTGTCAGCCATTCGCAGCGAGAATCCATTTTATTGATGATAGCACAAGAGTGGCAAGCGTTGGTTAATAGTGGTCTGTCAGCCAATTATATGGAAAATATTTCTATCACGATTTTGCATGATGCCATGCAATCACGCTTAGAACAAAATCATTTAGCACATCGTTTTTTAGTCGGTAAGATAAACTTTTGTACCATGATGCCAATGCGCTCCATTCCCTTTAAAGTTGTTTGTTTATTGGGAATGAATGATGGAGATTATCCAAGAACGTCGCTTCCACTTGACTTTGATTTAATCGCACAGCATCCAAGACGAGGCGATCGCAGTCGTCGCACCGATGATCGTTACCTTTTTTTAGAGGCGATTTTATCTGCGCAAAAACAGCTGTATATCAGTTATATTGGTCGTGAGATGAAAGATAACAGTGAGCGTTATCCCTCTATACTTGTTGATGAACTTTGGGAGTATATCGCCCAATATTATAGTAAGGCTGAAAATAATGCAGACAGTACTGCAAATAGCTTGGATTTTTTACGTGTAAACCATACACGCACCCCGTTTAATCCTCAAAATTTTTTACAAGAACCAAAAAGCTATGCCGATGAGTGGTTACCTGCGGCATTGCAACAAGGTGAAAGCCAATTATTTATTAGTGAAATATCTGTTATTGATATCGATAATATCAATCTCGATGAATTAAAACGATTTTACCAACACTCTATTCGGTTTTTTTTACAAAAACGGTTTAATTTTTATATCAATTATCTAGATGATACCTTACCCGATGCCGAAAATTTTAATCTTGATAGTTTAAAACGTTATCAATTGAACTTGCTGATTTTAAATCAGCTGATCAGCAATGAACCGCAACAATCCGATGATTTTTATCAACGTTTAGCTTTAACGGGTGAATTACCAGATGGTGCTTTTGGTGAAATTATTTATGATAAACAAGTCGAATCATTGCAACCATTAGCGAATAAAATTAACCAAGAACGATTGGTTATGACAACGCAAGAGGTCAATTTAACTATTTTGACCAATGGGCAACATGTCCAATTACAAGGTTGGTTAACCCATGTGCAAGAAAACGGTATATTATCATGGCGTCCTGCCAAACTGTCGATTCGAGATGGTATTTCACTGTGGATTGATCATTTGGTTTATTGTATCTTAAATCCAGATCAAGTTGAAAATCAAAGCCGCCTCTATGGCCGGGAAGATACTGAGTGGCGTTTTTTACACTTACCCCATGATAAAGCAATTGCGATATTAACCACAATAGTGGAGGGTTATTTACACGGTATTAATCAGCCTTTATTATTGCCAGTACAAAGCGCATGGAGTTGGTTAATGGCTGCTTATAATAAAAAAACCGGTGAGATTGTCGCGAGCGATAAAGCTATTAATCAGCTTTTAAATACTTGGCAAGGCGGATTTAACCGATCTGCTGAGTGCGACAGTTATTATACTCGCCTTTACCCTGACTTAACGGACGCATTAATTGAACAAATTACATTTGCTTGCCAGCGGTTTTTATTGCCTATTTTATTACATCAAACAACGGTAGAATAAGGAAGTATTATGTTTATTGATACACATTGTCATTTTGATTTTCCGCCTTTTACCAATTATCTTGCCGATTCAATAGCGAAGATTCGCCAAGCGGATATTGTCGGGTTAATTATACCTGCAGTTAGTGCTAACTATTTTGATACTGTTTTACAACTTACAGATAATTACCATGAACTCTATGCCGCTTTGGGGTTGCATCCTATTTATCAACATACCATGGCTGATTTAGAGCGGTTAACCGATATCGTTAAAACGAAACCTAAAAAATTAATTGCCATTGGAGAGATTGGACTCGATCGCTATGATTTAAGTATTGATTGGCAACAACAGCTATCATTTTTTAGGTCACAATTAGCGCTTGCTAAACAGTTTGATTTACCCGTCTTGATTCATTCACGCAAAGCGCACGATATTATGTACCACGAATTACACCGAGCCAATTTACCTTGTCGTGGTGTAATACATGGATTTTCAGGTAGCTATCAGCAGGCTATGCAATTTGTTAAGCTGGGTTATTATATTGGTGTAGGTGGCGTAATTAGTTATGAACGAGCGAACAAAACTCGCAATACAATTGCTCAATTACCGCTAGAGAGCCTTGTGCTTGAAACTGATGCCCCCGATATGCCATTAAGTGGCCGTCAAGGACAAATAAATCGCCCTGAATATATCGCTGAAGTATTTAAAATTTTAACCCAATTACGCGATGAATCAGCAGATCACATACTGACCACGATTTTAACAAATACTTTAACGCTATTTAGTAGCATTAATAGAATAAAAATCACACAAAACAACTAAAATAACTTTATTATTATAGAATGATTTTATTATACCCATAGCAGGTTTACATGACCAAACAATTTCATCAACTGTTTGTTCGATCGATTACCTCTCTTTTAACAATGCTGTCCGCTATAGTATTTTCGGTTTGGCACAATATTTTTGGTTCATTAATAGCTGGCTATTGGTAATATAAGCCTGTTAAAAATAAGAAAAAAGCCAATAATTAACAAATAATATTGTAAAATAGCATTCATCCACTCTCTTTCTTAATAAAATAGGTAGTAAGAGAGCTTAATTTTCCGAGCTTATATTCAACCGCTCACCTAGCATTTAAATTAATTTCAGGCCAAATTAAAATGAATAGCGAATTACAGTTACCGCCTTTTGTTTATCGAATATTACCATGGATTGCAGCATTTGCATTTTTTATGCAATCGCTTGATACCTCGATATTAAACACTGCGCTTCCCACGATGGCAAAAGATCTTAATGAATCACCCTTAAATATGCAATCGGCAGTGATAAGTTATGCTTTAACCCTAGCATTATTTATTCCAGTCAGTGGCTTTTTATCGGATAAATTTGGCACTAGAAATATTTTTGTGATGGCTGTCTCACTGTTCACACTTGGCTCATTGCTTTGTGCTTTATCTAATTCATTAATTTTTTTAGATATCTCGCGTGTTATTCAAGGTATTGGTGGCTCAATGATGGTACCGATATCACGTTTAGTATTAATTAAATCTTTTAAGCGTAGTGATTTTTTAGCCGCTTTAAATACAGCCACCATTCCCGGTTTAATTGGACCTGTTTTGGGACCGGTATTAGGGGGATATTTAGTTGATATGATAAGTTGGCATTGGGTGTTTTTTATTAATTTACCCATTGGTATTTTAGGTGTGATAATTAGTTGGAAATATATGCCGAATCTAAAGGGTGAACGCATGCCTTTTGATCTGTTTGGCTTTATCTTTATTGTGATTGCCTTTATTAGTGCCACTTTAAGTGTAGAGGTTTTAAACCAAAATCAGACATATTATTTTTCATTGCTACTTGCCGCAATCAGCTTCGTTTTTTTACTTATTTATTATGGGTATGCCAAAAAGAAACCAACACCACTATTTCCCCTATCACTTTTTAAGATCCATACGTTCAAAATAGGCATTATTGGCAATTTAATTTGCCGATTAGGGATATCTGGCGTACCTTTTCTAATTCCCTTGTTATTACAGGTCGGTTTTGGCTACTCGGCTATTTTTGCCGGTGTGATGCTAATGCCAATGGCTATTGCTTCAATTTGTACTCGAATCGTTATTCCTCGTATTTTAGCTCGTTTAGGCTATCGTTTTGTGCTCGTTGCTAATACCATTTTAGCGGGCGTGATGATTATTTTAATGTCTCTACTAAATTTATCGACGCCCCTTATCTTAATCAGTTTATTGCTATTTTGTATCGGTGGTATCAATTCTATACAATATACCGCGATGAATAGCATAACCTTAGCGAACTTAGAAAACGAAAATACAAGTAGTGGCAATAGTTTAATGGCAGTGAATCAACAACTTGCTATTAGTTTTGGTACAGGATTTGGGGCAGTTTTACTGCGATTAATTAGCAACTCAGCTAGTACTATTCATGCATTTCAATTAACATTTGTTATACTCGGTGTGGTTACAGTGCTATCCAGCGTTATTTTTGCGCAACTAAAAAAAGAAGACGGCCAAAATCTAACCAACCATCGTTAAAAAACAAGGAGATAAGTATATGTTTCAGTATCAAATCATCCCCGTTACCGCTTTTCAAGAAAACTGTAGCATTATTTGGTGTGATCAAACCATGGAAGGCGCATTGATTGATCCTGGTGGTGAACCAGAACTACTGAAAAAAGCCGTTGAAAAACTGGGCGTAAATATTAAACAGATTTTATTAACCCATGGACATTTGGATCATGTTGGTGCGGCAACCACATTAGCTCAACATTATAATGTAAAGATTATTGGACCAAGCCAAGAAGATGAATTTTTGCTAACAAATTTACCACAGCAATGCGTACAATTTGGTTTTCCTTATACGGATAGCTTTTTACCTGATCGTTGGCTAAAAGAAGGCGACCAGATTCATGTAGGTAACATTACCCTTGATGTTCTTTTTTGCCCAGGCCATACACCAGGACATATTGTTTTTATTAATCATTTGGATAAACTGGCTTTTGTCGGCGATGTATTATTTAAAGGCAGTATCGGACGAACTGATTTTCCTCGAGGTAACCATACCGATTTAATTTCATCAATTACTAACAAATTATTACCTCTTGGCGATGACTTTATTTTTGTGCCTGGACATGGTCCAATGTCAAGTTTTGGTCACGAACGAATCAGCAATCCATACTTAGTTTAAGCAAAACCTTGTTTTTTTGCTATCACGCTCTTTATCTTAAAGTGGGATAGCAACAACTTCACTTTAATGTAAACTTTTTATATAAAAAACAGTTTACATTAAAGTGCGTTGCGCTATTATAGTTCTACTATTTATGTATCAAAGGTAGAAAATAATGAAGCAACAACTCACTTCGTATTATCCAACATTTATCACGACACTGGTCAATTTATCTTCTTGGCAACGTAAATTATTGGCCACCACCAGCGCAGCATTACTTTTAGGATTAGCCGCTAATATTAGTATTCCGACTTATCCTGTTCCATTTACATTACAATCATTGGCAGTATTGCTAATTGGTGCTTTTTTAGGTCGTAAATTAGGCGCATTAGCAATAATCCAATACCTTTTTTTAGGTGCGATGGGATTACCGCTATTTGCTAATGGCAGTGGTGGAATTATGGCGTTAGCGTCACCATCTTCGGGTTACTTATATGGCTATGTATTTAGTGCCTATTTAGCTGGTTTTGCAGCAGAAAAGGGATATGATCGTCGCTTTATTTTAGGCTTAATTGCATTTGCTTGTGCGCATCAATTGTTATTTGTATTTGGCGTTGTTTATTTAATGGGCTATTTACATATTACGCTTATTGATGCGTTAAAAGTAGGGTATTTTCCATTTGTTGGTATTGATGCACTTAAATTTATTATTGCAACTTGTGTAATGTTTTCGCTATGGCGTTATCGTGCTAAAAATCAATAATATTCAAAGTGGCGATATCATCTTCCAAAGCCTTAACGACGATAATGATTTTAGTGATGCTATAAACCGTTCTGGCGCAGTGCCTAATATGGATGAGATAACAAGAAATATCAATCATGTCGGTTTATATATTGGCAATAATAGCGTCATTGAAGCGACACAAAAATATGGCGTAATTGAACAATCTTTGACTGATTTTGTTGGTGCGGCTAGACGTAATATCATTGGAAGAATCCATGATTTGGCTGTTATTCAAAATGCATTAAAGCGAGCTAAAAATTGCTTAGGATCACCTTACAATCATAGCTTTCATCCCAATGCGGAGGGTTTTTATTGCAGTGAACTGATTACTTATGCCTTTAAAACTAAACAAGGTAGTGATTATTTCGCATTATATCCAATGAATTTTAAGGATGTAACAACAAATCAAATTTTGCCTTATTGGATTGATTATTATCGCGATCTAAAACAGAGCATCCCACAACAAGAGCTCGGTTCGCATCCACAACAATTACTCAGACAAAAACACTTATTCAAGACAATCCTAACACTTGAATGATTATAAAGGAGGCAATTTTAGACAAAAAAGCATTTAACTATTGACATAGTACCATAAAATCTATAATATGCGCGCTACATTTCGGTTCCTCCATAGTTCAGTCGGTAGAACGGCGGACTGTTAATCCGTATGTCACAGGTTCAAGTCCTGTTGGAGGAGCCAACTTCTTATATATTATCTAGTTCCACAATCACCCAATAACGCCCTATTAGCCATTTGTTATCAAGGGATCAATACTTTACCAAATTTTTATCTTGATAATGAGCGCTTTTAATTCACTATTTTTTTTAACTTTTGGGGCTATTTTTTATCAGTTTTTCCTCGTTGTGGGCTGGGTTTCATTGAAAAACCTGCTTTGCCATATTTTTGGTATATTTTAAACCAGTGGTACAAAGTGGATGTCAAACTCCAAAGCAGCATCATTTGTTGGCAAGACTTCATATTCGATAGCATCAGATTCATTATGCATGACTAATTGCTCGTCTGATTGAGGCAGCACAGCTTCATTAACAGAGCAGTGCCTGTTACCATCACTTTAGGTTCCTTTTGACGTTTTGTTGTCGTGATGGTTAAAAGACGGCATTAGCTGTATACCCCCGTTTCTAGCCTTTAATTGAATTTCAACCTTATCATATCATGCCGTAATTCATATTACCGCATGATATAACACTATATATTGTAGAGATATTTAAATGAATAAAAGAGTAATTATCTCTGTTTTTGCGTTATTTACCGTATTAGTTCAAGCTAAAGAAGTAGAGTGGGCGTTAGATGTAAATGATCTGGGTCAGCAGATGGTAACCCTGAAAATCAATAATGAAAATGTGGATTTCAAATTAGATACAGGTTCAACAACAGCTTTAAGTTTACCGCTGAATGTGCTGAATAAATTTGAAGATAAAGTGGAAAAAAAAGATAAGCTAAAATTCACTGATGGACTGGGAAATGTACGCTATACAAAGCAATTTATTTTACATAATTTAACCATTAACAATCTGTTTTATGAACAGTTGGTTGTTGATGAATATCAACCTTGGGGATTTGTTTTAGATATTGAATCGGGTAATAAAATAGCTAATCAACAAAAAGAGATGAATGAAAAACAGATACCTGTTGCTGGTTTAGGGCTACTTATAGATAAAATGGTTACTCGAAATCACAAATTAACCATATCTGATGATTTCACCATTCAATTAGCAAGTGTTTGGTTAGAAGTCCCTTTTTCTACCAGTCCTAAAGGACATTTTTTGCTAAGTGTAACGGATAATGAAAAAATTACACATTAGCACTAGATACAGGTGCTGGCTCTAATATGATAATGTCACAAAGGCTGTCTAAAAAAGCTGAAATAATGAGGCAAGAGGACATTCCTTTTCCATTTACAGTACTCGCATTCGTCGATATTCCAAATGATAAAAATTACTTCGGAGTATTTGATGAAATAACCAATGAAATGCCATTTGATGGGGTGTTAGGTTATGATTTTTTTATAATCATATAATTAAAATCGATTTTAGATATAAAAAAATATGGGTAAAACTTCTACCTGAAGATCCAGAAAATAGTTGATGTTGCTATTTGAAGATTTACCTTATTTTTTTACATTACAACTATCAATTTAGACACCGACGTTTAGCTGATATGTAAATAGCTAAACAATTTTAATGTATTAGAGATTAGCCTAATAATATGAATCAAATAAATCTCTCTTTAGAAAAGACTGTGTAGAAAACAATAAAGTGACACTTGTCGACCAAATAATGCTAATTAGTCCGTATAGCATAAATCTAATAAATGACTTTTTTCTAATGATATTTATTACAATAATTTTTCTTTTTATTTTTTTTGATTATTCAAGAAAAATCCATGTAAGTGGTGCTTTATTGCCAATTGATGGAGTTGTTACTTTTTTATCCTCAGAGCCTAACATTGTTGATCAGATTCTAGTAAGAGAAAATCAAACTGTTAAAATAGGGCAACCTTTATTTGTTCTAAGAAATTTAAAATATATTTCCACTTATGATGCAGTGCAAAAATTTCTGCTTAATAAAAAAGATAGCCTAATACTTTAGAACAAAATCTTCCTAGAACAGATTAATGTCAAAAAAATATCAATACAACAAACAAAGACAAATATTGAAGAAGAAAAAATTATTTTACAATCTCAAAAAGCAGTACAAACAGAACGGGTCGGAATTGCTGATGAAATATCACAAAAGTACAGAAAGCTCTTTAATCCCGATGCTGTATCAGTAATTGACTATAGTAACCGACAATCAGAATCACTTGATCAAAAGTCAATATTATTTGATCTAGAACAAAAATTGGCATCTATAAATCGCAAAAGTTATGATGTAGAAGCTGAATTACTTCAAATACCACTCCAAGAAAAAATAGATCCATTCTTGAACAAGAAATAAATTCAATTGAAGAAAAACTTATTGAAAATGATGGACAAAAATTGATGACTATCGTAGCACCTAAAGGTGGAATAATCAGTACTATTATGGTTTCAAAAGGACAAAGCATTGGTTATGATGTCATTATAGCAACGTTGTTCTCTGAAGATCCTACACTTGAAGCTAACTTATTTATTCCATCTAGTGCTATTGGTTTTATTAAAGTAGGCTTACCTGTATCAATTCGATACGATGCATTTCCCTATCAAAAATTTGGCCAGCAAAAAGGAATAATCAATAAAATTTCAAGCAATACGTTATATTTAAATAAGTTAAAGTCGTTAAGTATCTATTCTCAACAATTTAATAATGAAAAAGCTGCCTATTATCGAGTTAAAGTTAAATTAGATAACCAAAATATTTTAGCATATGGTAAAAATTACCATTTTAAAAGTGGAGATGTCTTTAGAATTAGATATTATGTTAGAAAAAAGGAAATTGAAAAGGTTTTAGACATAAAAAAACCTGCTAGAAGCAGGTCTTAGAATTTGGTGATTGGTGCCCGAACGCGGAATCGAAGATGTGGATTGAAGTCTTGTGGTTACTGGATTTGAAAAATTTAGATGAAAAATGTACCCGTGTTTGTATCCCTAAATTGAGCTGCTTTAAAAATGTACCATTAAGCTCAATTTTATTACCATAAAGAGATTAGCATTGTTCTTTCCTGAATCCCAGAAGCAACAAATCCAAATTTAATATAAAATGCATTGGCTTCATCTGTTAAGCTATGTACCAATAGTGCTCTAGAACCAACTTGTTTAGAGACTTCTTTCGAGCGTAATATAGCATCTTTTAATAATGCCGCACCTAATCCTTTTGCTTTGTAATTTTTATCAATAGCTAAACGGCCTAAGATAATAACCGGAATAGGATCGGGCATATTGCGCTTAAATCTACTCAATGTTAGTTGTCGATGTTGGATACTTCCAGTTGATAAACAATAAAAGCCGATTACTTTGTTATTGTCACAAATCACAAATGTACGGGAAGCACCACTTTTTTGATTTTTTAAGGATTTTTTCTTCAACCATTCATTCAAAGACAACTCTTCACAATCAAATGACGTATCATCATGATCTTCATTCAATAAATGTGGTGCTGCTAATTTTCCCATGGTGACTTCCGGGACAATAAAGCCTGAATTTTTTCATTACTATCAAAAGAGGCTTCTATTGCATGATTGAAGGCATTTATCTGTTCATCGTCGATTAAAAAAAGACGCTGATCAAGCAAAACCTCTTCAGCTTTTGAGCAGGCCGCTTCTAAAATAAAATCAGTGCGTGATTTAGATAGTAAATGCGCTGCAATATCAATCAATTCTTTTTGAGATGCCTTAGCTCTAATATTAATAGGCGATTCTTTGGTTTCAGTTCTCATTTTAATTGCCGTTTTTTAATTTAATATGAAAGTACTGTAGTATATATTGTATATCAAATTGCTATACAAGTGAAGTGGTGTTTAAATATCCAAGAAATAAATAGCATAAACGTCATTGAATATAAATTATTAAAATAGGCTGGGGTATTTTCTAGGTTAGTTGTGTACTGAGTTTGGGGTATTTACATTTCGATAAGCTAAAAAAATAATTCCTAATTTAGTCTACTATTCCTTACGTGGCATGACCTTATATTTTGGGTACTAAAAAGTGTGGACATGTCAGATTTAGGGCATGGGGATGGGTGAGGACAATATATTAGGTGTATGGAAAAACATAACCAGTAACAGCGTAACTACTCATATTTGACTTGCTAACTTAAGTGCATGGAATATAATTGAGTTTAGGGGCAGATTAGTACAAAAAGCGGACACTTTCTCTATAAGATAGCTTATAAAAATCGCATTATTCTTACAAGGCAATTTTATGATCTTAATGAGATGGCTGAATTAGAAAGCATAACTTGCAAACATACGGATAAATTATGAGTGCTAAACAATTAACTGCTCAAAGTAAGCTGATAGGAGAACATCCTAAGTCAGGTTTATTTTTTGATTGGTTTGAGTGTGAGGATACACCTGCAACAGCAAGGAAAAAGCATAGAAAGCTTACAAATAAAGGGATAAAAAGCGCTACTTTAGTTGATTATTTGTCTCAATGGATAATTAAGCATCATGCATCTGAGGCTCGTATGGCTAGGATTGAAAGGAAAAAGCAAATCTTAGATAAGCATGGTTTCGCTAGATATATGGAAGGAAAAGTTCCTTTTCCTATTAAATCTGCAACTACTCAGAAAGGTAACTTAGGTGAAATAATCCTTGCAGAGTATCTCTCTGAGACATCAGGTTTAGAAATCCTAGTATACAAATTGAGGTACAACCCGAATGTAGAACAATCTATGAAAGGGGACGATTTATTACTTTTTGAAAAGCAGAATATTCAAAATAGAGTAATAATGGGAGAAGCAAAGTTCAGAGAGACTAAAAATAAAAAAGCTCTGGATGATATCGTTGAATCGTTATCAAATAAGAATTTACCCATATCTTTAACTTTTGTTAGCGATAGATTGGCAGAAATAGGTAACGTTGCTTTAGCGGACGAAATTGATGATTTGATCACAAACCTTCATACCAAAAAAACTCCAGTCACTTATGTTGGCTTTTATCACAGTGAACCTTCTGCATATACGACTATCGAGAAACATCTAGATTCTGATAATAATAATCTTGTCATTGTATCTTATGGTGAAGATAACCCCACTCAGCTTGTTAAGAACAGCTTTGACAAAGCAATAAAAATGGTGATGAAGTAGACATGGATATTATAAAAGCTCTGAAGTTATTTAATACACTTGAAAATGATGAATTTGCTCAAAATTTAATTGCACAATCTAACGCGAAAAATATTCTTTTGACAGTCAAAGAGGATAAAGCTAACTTTCCAAATTTTACCGAAAAGCTAACCGAGAGAGTTAATAGTATTGCTTTTGCATACTTATCTATTGCATGTGCAATAACAGAGAAAAATACAGATAATGAAGTTGCTTTACAAGCTTTTGAGAAAGCAGGCGACATTATTTATTATACTCATGCTCCTTTATCTGAAGCTAATAATCAAAGTAGCTTTTACTTGGTTGTTAGTAGCTTGTCTTTTTATCTAGCCTCTCAATATTCAAAATCATTTATAGCTATCAAAAATGTTAGAACTGAATCATCATTAATACATCTAATTAGCAATTTTTTGAGTAAAGACTTTCAGTCACTCATCCATGAAATTAATAGAGTTCAGTTTGGTATTGAATATGATAAGGTTTGTGATGACGAGTTAGAACAGAATAATAAAAATTATACAGTTATTTTGTCTAAATCTCTCAATCTGGTATTGGAATATATTTATTCAGGCAAAGAAGAGTACCTTAGTCTGGGACGAGAATTTTTATCTGATTTGAAAGAGTTGGCTTCTATAGACGATGAACCAGCCGTTTGGTGGTTATCAAGGTTGTTAATAATATTACTGGATGTATTTAATCAATACTCATTTTGGAGTGTGCTACCTAAATTAATTGAGAGTGATATTACGGAAGATTATGTGGTTCAATTAGCATTAAGAACGCCCCCAATTACAGAGTTGTTCTATGCTCAATATAATGCATTACAGGAAATGCAAGATAAAAGAAATATCGTACTCAGTCTACCAACAAGTAGTGGAAAAACAAGAATAGCAGAGATCGCTATTTTGGAAACGTTCATTGCTAACCCCTTGTCTAAAGTACTATATCTTGCTCCGTTTCGTTCATTATCTTATGAAGTAGAAGAATCAATGGAAAAAACGCTATCTCCATTAGGTTTTTCTTCTACGTTACTATATGGTGGGGGACAGTTTAGTAAGCTAGATAAAAAACTGTTCGAAAACTCAAGTTTGATTATTGCAACCCCTGAAAAAGCTAAGGCAATAATTAGAGCAGATGAAGAACTCGCCAATAAAATTAGTTTACTGATTATCGATGAAGGACATCTGCTTGGGGTAGAAGAAAGATTAATTAAAATCGAATTATTTATTGAAGAACTAAAGCATCATATCAATAAAAATAATGGTAAGATCATGCTTCTTTCCGCTGTTCTACCCAATACAAGTGATATTGCTCAATGGATAGCTGAAGATAGTAACAGTGTTTTTAAAACTGATAAAACAGTTGCAGACAAAAGATTTGGAATAATTAAGTGGACGCGTGATCAAAATATAACCATAGAATGGATTGGTAAACCAAACTCATTTAACAGAAACTTTGTCGAGAAATTCTTACCACCCCGTGCAAGAACTAAATATTTCCCCAATGACAAAAATGATGGCATTGCTGCTACAGCATTAAAACTATCACAATTTGGGACTGTTTTGATGTTTATTGCGCAAGCTAGATATATTGTCTTTTCAGCTAAGAGGGTGTTAAAAGCAATGGGGAGCTCCCCTAAATTACACAATTATAAAAATAAAGAAATATTTGAATTATTTAGACTTGCTTGTGATGAGGCTGGTGTGAGTGAAATATATGCATTGGCTCAATATGGAATTCTATGTCATTTTGGAAAATTGCCTAATGATGTGCGAATTTTGATTGAGCAATTAATGCGCTTAGAAAATGTGAAGGTTATTGTTTCGACCTCAAGCCTAGGTCAAGGAGTTAATATAGGTATATCAACAGTGATTTTTGCTGACGTATTTATAAACCATCAAGACGAAACTAAAATCAACTCAAAAGACTTTTGGAATATTGCTGGTCGAGCAGGAAGAGCCTTTACAGATATAGAAGGTAAAGTATTGTACTGTATTGATGAAACTGGTAGGAATAGTAAAAGAGATCTTGATTTTTGTCATGAATACTTTGATGTATCGAAAATGGAACGTGCAGAGAGTGGATTGTTAGCATTAATAAGAAAGCTCAAAAGGATTGCCAAAGAATGTAACGTTAACTTTGATTTGTTATTGCAGTTGGTTGCTAATAACGATTTTTCTTTATTACAAAATAGGGACAATAGCTATTCAGAATACTTTAAGAAAGTATTCGATTGGTTAGACGATACTTTATTAGCATTAAATTACAAGAATGGTTCAAACAACCAAGATGATCCCTCTGCTTGGATTGATAACGCATTCAAGCGTTCACTTGCTTATATTCAGGCTAAACAAAACGAAGATATTTCTCAAGAGGAGATTATAAGTTTTCTTAAAAACAGAAATAAAGCGGTTATTAGCATGGCTGGAGATTATGTAAATTGGGAAAGTATCATTAGGTCTGGTATTCCATTAAGTTCATCTAAAGCACTAGATGGTTACGTTGAACCAATAAAAGCAATCATAAGAGCTTTTAAAGAGTCAGAAGGTTCTGTTACTGACTTATCTGAATTCTCAAAAAACATCGAAAAGCTAATTCAACAACTCCCAACTGTTACTTTTAAGCATAATTATGAAGAAAAAGAACTAGATGAGGTTCGAGTGAAATGGTTTAGTGCAAAACCGTTATCAGAAATAGCTATTCACAAGAATGGTCAAAATATATGTGTTTCTTATTTCTCTATGACATTACCTTGGGCAATTAATGCAATTACAAGAAAATTTTTAGATTTAAAACTAGATGAAGACTCAGAGTATCTAGAAAAATTAGCTCTTTATTGTGAAATAGGTGTTCCTAATATGGATTCAGTGAAAATCTATTTGGCGGGATTAAAATCAAGAGTAGCATCATTTGACCTTTCTAAGGTACTTGATATAAAACAAATCAGTTTAAATAAAAAAAAGTTAATCACACTACTAAAAAATAATTCTCAACAGATTAAATTGTACTGTAATGAAAATACAAACCAGTGGGTAAGGTTGTTTTCTAGCGAACAGATCAATAAAAATGAAGATAAATTAACTCAAATTAGTAATTTTGCTTTAAATAAAACAGATATTGAAAGCCATCTGCTAAATGTTCGCAGTTTCAACAATTCTCTATATTTATGCAATTCGGATATGACTGAAAAAATACCAATAATCTCTAGTGACGAATTTCCTCTTGAATCTATCGCTAATAATCCTAAAGTCTATTTTGAAAAGGAAGACTCTTACTGGATTATGAGAATCAGATGTAGTAGGAACTAACACAAGTTAGGAGTGAGGTTGTAACTACCCCTAAAATAGTACAGCAAAAAAGTAGAAAATTCTCTATGATAAAAGTAAAAGGGGGATTTAATTATGAAAAAAATGACTGAACATCAGATTGTATCTATTTTAAAAGAAGCTGAAGCCGGTATTCCTGTCAAGGAGCTCTGTCGTAAATATGGCATGGGTAATTCAACTTTCTATAAATGGCGGGAAAAATATGGCGGCATGGAAACTTCGGACATCAAACGCTTAAAGGAGCTGGAGGCTGAAAACCGTAAGCTTAAACAGATGTTTGCCGAACTGAGCTTAAAATCCCAGCTTCAGGAAGAAATCATAAAAAAGCTTTAGTGCCCACAAAGGCACGTAAAACGTGGGCACAGCAACTACAACAAAATCATTCAGTTACTATTGCTATGAGTTGTGCCATTGTTGGCTTAAGCCGTTGTGCTTACTATTATCAACCTAAGTTACTGGATGATTCGGTTGTAAATACCCCAAACTTAGTACAAGATTCAAGTAGAAAATCATGCTGTTTGTTTTAGTGTTTTATACTCAATCGGCGTCATGTTATTTAATGCCTCATGCGGTCTTTCGGTGTTATAAATCGTTAACCATTCTTCGGTTATTCTCCTTGCTTGTGCTAAGTTGTTAAAAAGATATAAATCGAGTACTTCAGTACGATAGGTGCGATTAAATCGTTCAATATAGCCATTTTGATAAGGGCTACCGGGCTGGATATAATCAATGGCTATATCATGTGATTTAGCCCAGTTTATAAAGGTTTTTCCTGTAAATTCTGGTCCATTATCGACGCGTATTTTTAATGGATAGCCATGATATTCAGCCAGTTTATCTAAGTAACGGGTAACTCTCACTGCCGGTAAGCTTACTGCAATATCAATACCTAACGCCTCACGATTAAAGTCATCAATGACATTGAATGTCCTAAAGCGACGTTGATTACAGCTACTATCACTCATAAAATCCATTGACCAACATTCACCTTGTTTATTAGGAACCAATAGCCTTTCTGGGCTTCGTGGAGGAATACGTTTTTTACGCTTTACCCTGAGATTAAGCTTTAATTCACAATACACCCGATATACCCGTTTATGATTCCATTTATAGCCGAGCTTTCTGATACGATTAAAGCATTTAGGAAAGCCCCAGCGTAAATGCCGGTCTGTGATAGCATTCAATACCGAAACAATCACCGAATCATCCTGTAACTTAGGTTGATAATAGTCAGCACAACGACTTAAGCCAACAATGGCACAACTCATAGCAATAGTAACCAAATGATTTTGTTGTAGTTGCTGTGCCCACGTTTTACGTGCCCCAGTTGGCACTAAAGCTTTTTTATGATTTCTTCCTGAAGCTGGGATTTTAAGCTCAGTTCGGCAAACATCTGCTTAAGCTTACGGTTTTCAGCCTCCAGCTCTTTTAAGCGTTTGATATCTGACGTTTCCATTCCGCCGTATTTTTCTCGCCATTTATAGAAAGTTGAATTCCCCATGCCATATTTACGGCAGAGTTCCTTGACAGGAATACCTGCTTCAGCTTCTTTTAAAATAGCGACGATTTGATGTTCAGTCATTTTTTTCATAATTAAATCCTCTTTACTTGTATCATAGAGAATTTTCTACTTTTTGCTGTACTATTTTAGGGGATAGTTACATTCTGATTCTAATTGAATGCTTTTATTAATGATATTACCGTTTAACATGTTAATCGAATCTTGGTCCCCGATTTTATATAATCCGGTTATATCATTTTTATCACTAATATCTAATATTAATATTAAATTTTTATTTTCAAATAAACCCTTCAATCCAATTCTCTCATTTATTAATAAAATACGAGGATAACACCACCTGATAATGGGCTTCCTCTTTATTGACCGATAACAGACTAAACTCAGTAATCACCCCATACAAGATGCGTTTATGACTCAACGTGGGCCAGTCACTTAATGAGCGGATAGCGGAAGTTAATGGTTTATTGATAACAGGGTTAAAGGAGAAGGTCGATTTTTGATTAAGGTGTAATAGTCTTTACTTAATCTGACATTCAAGTTATTTTATAACACAAAAGACAGGCAATAAAAGCTCACTTTATTAATTTTTATAATACCGTTAAAATCCATAAAGCGATTTTAAGGAAAACGCCTTATGGGTTTTAGCGGATTGTTTTAATCATGGCGCGTAAACAACTCGGCGTTTTCCTATACCTAATTTAACTCAACCATTAACCGACTCTTATTGGGTCGGCGAATGTCCGCATTACTGTAATTCAATCCATCCTAGCCAAATTCAATCTAATCCGTTATTGTTCGTGTTTAAACAATTTTGTTTGTTGATCTAAATAGCTCAGCACATCAGGTATTCGGTGTTTACCTGCCATTGATTGCACGCTATTGGCTGCATTTATTAGCGGTATGCCTATCGAGGTAACATATAGCGGGTGCTTACTTTGACCACGAAGAACCTCGATCAAATACTCGCTATTGCCTGAAAACGGCTTTTTAGCAACACCAATAATAGGGATGGTTTTGTTTAATGCATGATACAAATGCCCACCTAGCCCTATCTTACCTTCATCCAAATGCACATAACCATCAATCACAATGCAGGTAAGTTTACTTAAATCAATTTTATCAAGCAGTGACATAATGCAAGGCAATTCACGTTGATAAAACTGACCTGATTGATAGGGCGCAACATTATCTTGATAATCAGTGATTACCTGTTCAATTGCTGAGGTTGAATCAGTCCAATGATGAAATAAAACGCCGACCGATTTGGCGCGGTTATCAATGTAATAAACATCAATTGCAAGTATCATATTAAGTTATCTTTTCTTTAAAACATTATTTATCAATGAATCAATACATTGAAACTAACTGAGTAAGATAACATTATTACTGTTATTAATTCAATGCGATAATATTCACTTCTGTATTGATTATTATTAAATATATTTATTAAGTTTAGTTATTCCGATGGTCATAAGCCAATCCACGAAACAATACATCATTTAAAAAGTACAAGCCATCAATCCGTTGCAAATGACTTAACTCTACCCGAATCGGTGGGTTAGACTCAGTTTTATTTTTTATCTCATTCATTTTATTCTCCTTTTCGCCCTGTTCTAACTTTATCATACCATTGGCTTCAAATACACCATAATCTCGACTACCAGTAATAATACCGTCGGTGATTTCATATACTTGATAAAGCTGATTGTCACGATGATCGTAAGCTTCGCCATTAAATGGCGTATCGTTATAAAAGTAGTCATTACTGCGCTTTTCTAGTTGATTGAGTTCTATTCTGACTATCATGATTTTTTAATCTATTAAGTAAGCTGTTGTTTTAAATCATCCGGTAAAAATGCCTGAAAATAATCGATTCTGCCGTCATTAAAGGTTATTTTTATATTGCTATTTTGTTGTAGGGCAAATAATGCGAGTGCTTGTGCTCGATATTGCTGTTTTTGTTTTTCGGCAGCAACGAGGTCTATTTTATATACGGAAGACTCTTTACATTTTAATGTCTGTAAAGAAGGTAATTGAGCTAATCTAGCAAAGGTAGAATATTCAATATTTGTATAGGATAACTCTAACTGCGTTATCTGATTTAAGAGCCCGCGATCTAACAGTTGGTTAAATAATGAATCATCAATTGACCAAAGAGAGAGGTTATCGGCAAAAATATCCTGTTTTGCCAATAAATCATCAAAGGTTTTAAAATCAAGACCTAAATCATCTCTAGGTACTAATAAGGAAACATAAACATAATCATCCTCAATAATTGCTCGGCTGATTTGTTTTTGATCGTTGAAATATAATTTTATATTACCTGAATGATCTGTTTCTGCATAATCTAAATAGCGTGATTCAATCCTTTTACAGACATTATTTTCCCACTCCAATAACCACTCTCTATCGCCAGTTGTTTCGGTAATATCAATTTGTTTTTCTTCGTATCTTTTTATTCGACCTGTACCATCGGGATAATAACCGATAGTTTTAACAAACCAACCATCAATACACAAATGTTCGGCTTGTACAAAACCAAAACTATATTGATAACATAAACCTGTAAATGGTTTTCCTTGATAAGAATAACGGATGTCGTTCATTTCATAATCAAAGTCACCGCTATGTAACAATTCATAATCGACCTTTATCATACCATTGGCTTCAAAAACACCATAATCTCGACTACCTGTAATAATACCGTCGGTAATTTCGTATACCTGATAAAGTTGATTATCTCGATGATCGTAAGCTTCGCCATTAAATTGCGTATCGTTATAAAAGTAGTAATTACTGCGCTTTTCTAGTTGATTGAGTTCTATTCTGACTATCATGATTTTTTAATCTGTTAAGTAAGCTGTTGTTTTAAATCATCGGGTAAATATTTCTCGAAAATATTTTCATCGTCATCCTCTAAAATGACGTCAATAGAGCAACTTTCTTTCAATAAGAAGAGTGCTGAGGCTAACTCTAAAAAGCGTTGTTTTTGTTGTTTAATGAATAAAGGCTTATCATTTTCATCAATTTTCCATTCTGATATTTTTAATTGTTGCAAAGATTGCAATTGCTGCATTTTTGTTATAGTCAAAGGTTGAACATTAGTGTGATATAACTCTAATTGCTTAACCTGATTTAAAAGCCCGCGATCTAACCATTGGTTAAATAATGAATCCTCAATTGACCAGATAGATAGGTTATCGGCAAAAATATCTTGTTTTGCCAATAAATCATCAAAAGTTTTAAAATCAAGACCTAAATCATCCCTAGGCACTAATAGTGAAACATAAGCATAATCATCTTTTATAATCACTTGTTTAATCTGTTTTTGCTCGTTGAAATATAATTTTATGTTGCCTGAATGAGCTGTTCCTGCATAATCTAAATAGCGAGATTCAATCCTTTTATATGCATTATTTTCCCATTCTAAATACCATTCTCTATCTCCAGTTGTTTCGGTAATATCAATGTCATTTTTTTCGTAACGTTTTAATCTACCAGTTCCATCAGCAAAAAAACTGATATATTCAACTAACCAACTGTTAATAAATATTGCTTCAGCCAATACAAAACCAAATCTGTATTCATATGCGATACCAGTGAATGGTTGTCCTTGAAAATAGTATGGCAATTGATTCATCTCATAATCAAAATATTCACCACTGTTCAA
Organism: Gilliamella sp. App2-1; assembly: GCF_001690255.1. NCBI lineage: Bacteria > Pseudomonadati > Pseudomonadota > Gammaproteobacteria > Orbales > Orbaceae > Gilliamella > Gilliamella sp. App2-1. The sequence goes on along the minus strand of NZ_LZGR01000026.1, from coordinate 8,729 downwards.
TAAATCATAATCAATTTTAATCATACCTTCGGCTTGTAAAGCGCCATAATCTCGACTACCAGTAATAATACCGTCGGTAATTTCATATACTTGATAAAGCTGATTGTCACGATGATCGTAAGCTTCGCCATTAAATGGCGTATCGTTATAAAAGTAGTCATTACTGCGCTTTTCTAGTTGATTCAGTTCTATTCTGACTATCATAATATGGGAACCTTAATCTTTTTATATTATCAACACCTAGTGTTCAAGATTTAGTATAGGTTATATTTTTGCTGTATCCAATTACAAAGAGGCAATATGATTGTTATAAACTTTTCTTTATATGTGGATAAATAAGTGCATTGATTTCCTCATCAGAGTATACGCCTCCTCCCATACAAAAAGCACCTGGTAACTCTTTTATTTGACAAAAAGATAAATGATACGCTTGCATAAAGTAATTTATTACAAGAAAAGAATTAAAGTCACTAGAATCAACTCTATCCTTGATTAACTTTATTAAAAAATTAATCTCTTTACCTTTTTTAGCATTTTCTCTTAATAGTTCTAATAATTCTTCATTTAAATTCATTTTATAATCTCATTTTTTGATTTAGAAAATAATACTTCAACCTTTGTATAATTACCTGGGGTTCCTTTTACTCGTGCTAACAAAATTTCCAATTGAGAAAATCCATATTTAGCTGCTTGGTTAGCTGTCCAAGTATGAGTTACCGCTTCTTCTAAAGAAACTCCTTGAGAGGTTAATTTATTAATGATACCAAGGTTTTTATTTGTAGCAGATTTTTCAAGATTCATCCAATTACCTCTAATACTTTTAACATTCTCACCATAATGATTCATCATTTGTGAAAACATATCGGAACCGCGGATTGGAGAGTTTACAGCATTGATTTTAAAATCAATAATGCCATCCTTTGAAAGTGTTGACAAAATACCATTTTTTCCATCAATAATTAAACTGAACTCATTAGAACTTGCGGTGGTTGGTCTAAATTTTTCAAAAGTATTCTTCTTACCGCCATACTTGCTTTCTTTCTTTTTTTCTGTTTTAAAATTAGTATTAACTGTCGTTCGACTTTCTTTATTAACCGTATTATCTTTCCTTATGCCTGTTTCTAAATTAATTGCATCGGAAACGTGTCCTGTGTTCTCAGTTAATAATGAGCGCTCTTTACCTTTAATTAAGTTTTCATCCAATATTCTATGAAAATATTCACCCGGTACCGCTTTTGCTTTGTTTTCCATACTTAATAGTTCCCACTTTTGTGGGTATATAGCAGATAACGTTTTTTCTACACCGTTTTCATAAGTTATTTGAACTGAAAGTGTTTTGTTATATTGCGTATCTTTTGTGTATGGCATTAAACTGGGTATCTCATCGGCAATATTTGATACCGTATTAGGCGAAGCAGGTAATACCTGATTTGAGTTTTCCACTCTATTGGGTACTGGGGATGACTCTGTTTTTTGGCTCGGTATGTTGCTTGGTATCTCAGAGAGCGAATTTTCAATACCCGGTTTTGGGAAATGTTCTTCACCTGAAATATATCGATCTATCTTTTCCAGGCTCATCGTGGTTTTAGAGGGAGACGGATCATTCTTTAATGCAGTAAGGTTTTTTTTGCTTCCGTGAATACTTATTGTGATAAGTATCCCATCCATGATGCCTCTTTTGATTAGTGCAGAAATTTTAGCTAATTTGATATCGGCTGGTAGCGTTTTATTGTGCATCACTGAATAAATGGCTTCGGCTAGTTCTTCAGTTATCAAAATGCCTTGTAATGAATCTGCACTTATTTGACCTATTAACGTGATTTTAACGGCTTGTTTTTGACTAATATTGGTTAATAATAGTGTTTTACTACTCCATTTTGCCGATGCGATAATTGTACCACCAGCAAACACATTAGAAACTATCGTTAAGATGTCAAATGAATCATCTTTCCAATTACTAAACCCTTCGCTATGCCGATCGGCAATATTGATAACAGCCGAGGTAGTTGACGCCGCAATCGATGACCATATTAACCCTGATACCACTCTTGAACCTGGCACTGGAGCAACTAATGTAATGACACCAGCAACCACTATTGCCGCAAATCCTAATGATGCTAAGGCATCAGATAAGGTATCTGAATCACTTTTACCATCTGTATCAAAATTAATTTCGATACCACCATAAATAATCTCTTTCCCTAAGATAATCCGATTATCATCATCAAAAGTGACTTCTTTTGCGACGCCAAATTGTTTATCTACTGCGGCATAGCCTTTAATAATGCCTTCTGGATAACGGTTATCTTTATCCCAACATTCAAGTGCTTGCTTAATGGCGTCTTCTTTTGTTTCGCCTTTGCCAACATAGACACCACAAAATGATCTGTCGACGGGGTTAGTCCAGTCAATTAAATGAACTTCGTTATCATTATAAAAATAGCCCACTCTTAATGACATATCTTCACGTTCACCATAAATGCTTGAAATATGTTTAACGTGAACTTGTCCAAAGTTTTCGCGGCAATCAGCTGGCACTTTATCAAGCAAAAATTTGAGTTTATCCTTGAAGAGCTTTAACGATTCCATTCGATTTTGATAGGCCTGTTCATCCTCGGATGATAGCTGCTGTTGCTTTTCTTGCACTAAGATCCAGTCAATTTGCTGAGTTAAATTTTTATAAAAAATAAATGGATTTTCTGACTCTTCGGCAGTATTTGTGGAATACGCAACACTTTGTTTTGCATTAATCACATTTTGGATATATTCAATATATTCCTTTCGGTTACCATATATTATTTCGCAAACAATTTTGTGACGCCCTTCAATAGCCCATTTTACTTCGTTCCATTGAGTTGAATTTTGAGGTCCATTAATGACTTTTCCTAGGTATTTATCATCAGTTCTGAACGAAATATGGTGATAACACCTCCATGAAGCCCTAATTTGTTCAAGCGCAGGTGCGTCGGGATTGATTCTTTGTAAAGAAAAAGACATGATCTTTCCACGTATCACATTAGTTAAATTGGGTTTAGCCACAATTCGATAATTTTGCATGGTTATTCCTTATTTATAGATACTTTATATTTAGTCGTTTTGATATCTGCTTTTGCAAATAAATAATCGATAGCTAATTTATCTTTGTGGTAAGGCCCTAATGCTTGGTAAATATCTTTTACCATGTCTTTTCCATAAATTTCCTTATAGGCATCAATTGTCATTTCAATGGTATTTTTGGAATAAGTTAAATACCCAATCATTTGTTCTGAATTTATCGTTTCAATGGCTTTATGCAATCGTTGAGCATTGGCTTTCGCTAAAATGTCATCATCATCTGGAAACTGATAATAATAGTCCATATTAGGAGGAACATGTTTTAATACCACTTTTCCTTCGCGATCTAAACGACCTTGTCTAAATTCACCATTATCAAAACAAACTTGATATTTAGTCGTTGGAATTGGGTAACCATCATCGGTTTCAAGATACAGCGTTATTCCTTCTTGTTTATCTTGTGTGGTGAAAGTTTGAGGAATAGCACCTGATAAAAGTGTCGATTTATAATCTAACGACGATACCCCCATCTTCTGGAAGACATTGCATTTAAGATAGATATTATCCTGTGTACCCAGTTCAATGCCTTCACTGCTGATTTTGATATAAGAGCCACCACAAATGAGGGTAATGTTATCTTTGGCGGTAATGGTTACCTTGCCATCCACGCTATCCACTTTAATATCTTGCTTGGCCGCCATATTGAGGTTGGCGTTTTGGGCTTGCACTTCAATATCGCCTTGGTTGGCAAACAGTTTCATGCCTGATTTTTGGGCAAATAAGCCAATCGCTTCAGCCGATGAGAGGGTGACGTTGTTTAAAGCGTTGATATCAGTTTGATGTTCGCTGGTTAAGGTGAGGCTGCTAGCTGTTGTCAGTTGGATGTTTTCAGGGCTGGTTAAGGCAATGCCTTCTTGCGCATAGGCCAGTAGGCCACTTTGGGTTAGCTGAGTTAAGTTGGCTTTAAGTTGCGCTTGGCTGTCGGTATCGGCGCTGTGCGCCTCGGACTGGGTGGTGGCATTTTGTAGGGCTTTGGCAATGGAGAGGGCATTTTCAAGTTGGCTTATTGCCGCTTGCATATCGAGCTGTTTGCCTTGCGCTTTCGGCTCAGTTTGCGTGGTTAAGTATAAGCCTCTATTGGCGGCAATCGCCCCCCATTCGTCGGTGCGCAGCTCAAAGCCTTCACCGCGGGGTTGTTTTTTATTATCGACCAAATGCCCCAAATTAAGTTGAGTTTTGCCGTATTCGGTGGCCAGTTTAATATGCTCTTGCCCGCGTTTATCATCCATGCGCAGTTTGTTATTAGCCGGCGTGCGAATCACATTGCGGTGTTTGTTAATGGTGGTAACAAGGTCGGGGTGAGCACTGTCATGCATCGCATGGGCAATATACGGCCTATCGGGATTGCCCTGCATAAAGGCGATGGCCACTTCAGTGCCGTCAATTAAGGGAAAGTGAAAGCCATAGGTGTTACCCGCATACGGTTTAGCTAAACGGACCCACAAGCTTTCCATGCCACTTTTCCACTCTTTTAAATCAAAGTTAAATTTAACCCGATAGCGTCCTTGGGTATCAATATAGCCATAGGTGTCATTGTCGGGACTGGTGACCCTTGCCGGTAAAGTACCACTGACTTGTGGCCAGCGTATGGGCGCAGGGCGATAAGGTTTTAAGGGGTGATAAGGAATGGCGGTAAAGGTAAGTGCATAAGCATCACTGCGGTGACCTTGCCCCTGTACACTTAAAATAATGATACCGTCATTAATATCTGCTAGCGGGCTGCCGTTGAGGTTAATCCATTGACCGGGAGCAAGATTATAGCGGTTACTCTTGCCTTTGAGGATAATTTGCTGGCTAATCGCCTGTTCATGGCGAATACGGGCATACCATTGACCGCTTTCAATCTGATTTTCGTCATGCGTATTATTCTCATTAGAATTATTGCCGTTATCACGATTATCATCATCACGAGTGTGTGGATTTTCCTGTCCGTTACTCGCTAAGCCTTGATAGTGCTCAGCATAACGATAGTCGCTGCCATAGGTGGTCAGGTCTTTGGGTTGGGTGTTAACTTCTCCCCGTAAATTGGCGAGGGCATCACGGTAGTGATAGTCTTGTACTTTGACTGAGGAGACCACCACTTCGCTATGCAGGCTGATATCCCACACACTTTCCACACCCCTATCGAGCGTGCCACTGGGTGGTTTATCGTCAATATTAGCCACCTGCGCATAGCCTTGCTCATAATCACTTAACACCATTACATCACAGTGGTGCTCGGCGTGGGTTTCAAAGCGAAACCAGATACCCACATCGGCCAATAAGCGTTGAATAAATTCAAGGTCACTCTCTTGCCACTGCGTGATAAACTCCCGCTCAGGATAGCTCTCTTTTAACTCTAGACGGTAATCAATGCCCGTCAAACCATGACTGCGCAGCACTTCAAACCGAAATCGGCGAGCGCAGCCCCTCAACAGTTAAGCTATAGCGATTATGGCTAACGCCCCCTAAACCCGTCACTAATCCGTCCCCAAATTCACCGATTAAGGGATTAAGCGTGTTGTCCATATTGTTTTCCTATTTTCCCTAAAATCTCTATATTTTATTGTTAATGAGGTGATTGGCTTATCGTTATTTATAGTATTGTTTTAAGCATAAACGATAATGGGAACAGAGTATAAACCATTTTAACGCAACGTTAACCTTTTTAATCAATACTTTTGCTTAATATCAATAATATCTGTTAACTAAACGAGTATCTGGTAGCTGCTTAACGCCTTTATTTAAAAAGCGATTTAAGCAACGCCATACTTTATTAAGTACATTTTTTAACCTGTTAAATGAAAAATAATTTTATGCTGAAGCGGTATAGATTTCTGGATATGTTAACTAGAAATTCCGTCTTTTTTAATAAAGAAAAGCTCAGTTTTATTGCTGACTGTGCTATAACTATATGAAATTTAAAGATTAATTGGTGGAATGAAAAATCCTAATATTCCCTCTATTTTATTCTAATATTACTTTAATAAAAACAATGCATTATAAAATCATTGTTATTATTAAAATCATTGAAAAAGTTGGTAGAAATTTGGTGTTAAATATTTTAATAATAAAACAATGTGTTATAATTGGAGTGTTCCCTATACACATAGGGATAAACCGCTAAATATGAACGAATTGCGAGAGAAGAAGTTGTGTTCCCTATACACATAGGGATAAACCGTCGTTGTTAATGCCGTCCCGAATACGTTGCTCGTGTTCCCTATACACATAGGGATAAACCGCCTCGCTTACGGAAATATGGAGCAAGACGAGTGTGTTCCCTATACACATAGGGATAAACCGCCAAATAGGAGGGCGCTATGATTAATAAATGGGTGTTCCCTATACACATAGGGATAAACCGAACTATCCGCTAAACGGGAAGCGGTAAAAGCCGTGTTCCCTATACACATAGGGATAAACCGGATCGGAGCCGCCATACGATTATCTGAAAAACGTGTTCCCTATACACATAGGGATAAACCGCAAATGAGTACGAGAATATTTTTGAAAATAAAGTGTTCCCTATACACATAGGGATAAACCGTTAAAGATTGATGCCATCTGTATTTCCATTCAGTGTTCCCTATACACATAGGGATAAACCGGGCTTGCTGTCTAATGAATGTTGATTTATCTGCTGTTCCCTATACACATAGAGGAATAAACTCTCAAACTAGAATGGCTCATAGCGATGAAAAATCAACTAAATTTTATACCAAAAACCATACCGAATGGGTTGAAGTTCCGCACATCCAAATCGTAATTTAAGCGGGGGTAAAACTCGTTTAAGTTATTGATATCTATAACACTCCCTAAACCCCTGTTTTTTCTTACAGTTAAAAGCAAATAATTAATTGAATTATATCATTATTTTTAGTGTTAGAACCTAATTTTAACATAGTGGGGGGGCAGTGGTTAGAGTCCACCTAGGCGTACCATTCTAAAGCCTTACCTAAAAAGCCTTTAAAGTGATTACCTTAAATCTATCTTTTATTAGTGAGATAAAATGAGGGTAAAAATGATATCATCGAATAGCTCTTTAAATGCTAACAACTTCAAAATAAACAAATTTTTCGCAAAAAAAACCTCAATAAAATCAATACTTTTCCTGACCGATTTTTTTGCTTAAAATTTGAGTTTTATTTTGGTGGAAGGAATGTTGCTTATTTTCAATAATTGACTTAACTCGTTTCCAGTTTAATAGCATTCTACTTGCTTACTTCCCTAATTTTTTCATAAAGTTAAATCGCTCTTTAGTCTAATGCTGTTTATTATGATGTGTATATAGCATTGCTGTCGATTTGGTATTGAGTGAATTACTCAAAATCTGGACACAAAAAAACACAGTCAAGCGATTTCATTTTTTCTTTTTAAAATTCTTAGAAGTGTATATTTCGTATTTCTTGAATTTCTCGTTCACTGGCTTGTTTTTTTTGCTAGAACGCACTCCATTTTGCTTTAATTTGTCTTGCTCATCCTTTGGTTTGTCAGTCTCTTCTAATAGAAAATTGGCCATAATAAAACAGATACAAATCAAAGCAAAAAAAGATACACCACCGATCAACCTAATTGCATCAGGATCTGAACCACGATACGTTATATTATGGATTACCGCCGCATCTACAATTTGCGACCAAAAAATAATTAAAAATAATATGATTAACTTTTTCATTATATATACCACCCAGTAACGAACTTATTATCATTACCTTGCACTTTTGCTATATGCTCATTACGCTTGCATTCCCAATTTTCAGGTGCATACATTTTATTTCACGCCATCATCAGCTTCTTTTCTTGATTAGATAAATTAATTTTATATTTATCAGACATGTAAAGATAGCTGCGAGCTATCATTCCTCGGATTTCGTTACGCGGCAGGAATATACGAGCTTTAAAATCCACAGCGCTTTTACGCTGTCCATACTGATTAAATTCTTTAGTGAAGATTGAAGGTAGTATCTTTTTTGCACGCTTTACGTCCACCTGCTTGCCAGCATGTTAGGTGTCTACCAAAATTTTCGGCAGGTATAACATGTTCCCACTCAATGCGTTCAGCTCTAGCCTGATTTTTCTTGTCTGTTATCCACATTTGTCAAAATCAACAACACTTTTTTATCTATCCACGAAAATTCTCAGCCGCAATAAAATGTAGTTTGATTAGGGTTTGATTTATATAATTTAGTTAAATGTGTTTTAGCTGAATTAAAGTTCTGTGCTGAATAAACCAATAACAGCGTAAATAAAAGTAAGATAGTTATTTTTCCCATAAAATCCATTTAAAATAAATCCAATCACTGTAAAAATTTAATATGTTATATAAAACATCGACTTTTATAGTAAGCATCCTGCAACAGCAACCATCCAGCAAGGAACTTGATAAAATAAACCCTCAGCTTTCGATAAGAATTGAAAAGAGTAAAAGAATAAATATACGCTTAATTCTCTTGTTTATAATATTGATATCATTTCCAGTCAATTAACCATCAAAGGTGGGACGTACCCACCTCTAGTTTTAAATATATCAACAGATATTTAATCAATCAAGGTGATTTATGGCAAAATCAGTCACTGAAACGCCTCAAAACGGGGATTGAAGTAAAAGATTTAAAACAACACATTGACAATAT
>NZ_LZGR01000025.1:0-2487 GCF_001690255.1 Gilliamella sp. App2-1 | reverse complement strand
CTTCTACCATTAGAAGTACTTATTCTGATACTTGATGTGAATATTAATGTGTGTCCGCAAGTGCTTATCTATTTAAAAACATATTTAATATAATATAATACAAATCAATAAGTTATAGTATGCTTTACAAGTAATTTGGGTAAAGCACTTTATGAGTTTGTAGCGGATAATTTTATAATTAAGTTTAAAAAATGGTTATTTTCTAACGGCTAAATAATTGCATTCTGCTTTAGGCTATTTAGCTTCTGTTGAATTTGCCAACAAATTAAATATATGTTATTTTGTATAACATATCGCAAAAAAAAAGTAAAATATGAAGTGAAATTAATACTGGCTTTTTTGTTCCTAATACCAATCAGTGCAATAGTGGAACATACATTAATTGCGCCCAGGATAGAGGGTTTTGGTGTTTGTGAGTTAGCCATAAATAAGGGAATTTCCAGTTCTAATGAAGCTTTGCTTATTGCGAGTCTATTAATGTGACCTCAGCTTCCTTTCTTGAAAAGAAACTATCAATGTTTGGAAATTTTAAGAGTGTAAATGGTAAATTTCAAATAAGCTATGTTATATCTTTACCTCTCTTGTGCTATGCTGTTATGGAACAAAAAGGCGAAATTAAAATAAATAAAAAGAAGATAAGTTATCAGTTAAAATTATTAAAAGACAGCATGTTGCCAGTAGTTATTTATCTTTTTTCTAACTACTTCAGTGTAAGTTAAAGTGCCTATATTGAAGATATGATTGCAAAATTAGATAGCAGAAGTTTAATGCAACTTAGTGATGGAACTATTCCTTTGGATAAATATTTTGCAAGCAGAATATATCCGTGGTCTATTAATTCAAACCAATCACTTGTTGATAAGGTTAGAAAAGCGTCATTAAATGAAATCTTAACGCAAATATGTGAAATGAGTCCCTCCGGTAAAAATAAAATTCGATCAGTTATTACTCTTAGCTCAGTTCGCTATACTTTTCATAATGTTTGGGGGAGTATAGGGTATAAAGAAAAAATGCAATTAACTGATTATTCAACGGACTCCATTAAGCGTTTTCGATTCTATTTAATTAGTAAATATAAAACAAACAATAAATTAAATGATAAATTAACTTTAAATTTTAACTTTTTTGATGAGATTGCTTCTCTTTCTAAAAATATAATGAAAGATGATTTAAATAAATTTTTCGAACCTCTGAATTATGACTCTTCAGGTAAGCTTACTCTCTACAGTTGGGCCGATTTAGGGAAAAACAAATCATCTAAAATAAAAATTTATGCTGATATTGGGTTTAATATGATGGTTGTTTATCAAGCGATACCAACGCTTGAAACTTCAGTTGTTAGATATCGTTATTATTTAGATTTTCGTAATATGAGCCATGGCATCTATTCAGTTGATAGACCTGTTCAATTCTCAGTTGAAAATAAAATACTATTTTGGTATGTCTATCCGAGGTCTTTAACGGCTGTTTATTATAATCCTTTTTCTGAAGATTTTTATAATTCCAAAGAAAATGAAGTTAAAAGTGAAATTTCCGATTATGCTGACATAGTTCGTGCTTCATGTATTGGTAAAGAAAAAACTTTTTCACATCAGATTGAACCAGTATAAAATGGAGATTGGCATGAAGAGAAAATGACGACTGAAGATTTACAAAAAATAAATGGTCCTTACAATATAGGTTCCAATTCCGACAGATTTTCATTTTATAGTGATTATACCTTTGATTGGTTCAAACAATCAAAAATTAATAAGTATGACATACCCGAAGCTCATCCTATGGCTAATAATGCAGATATAATAAAAAAGGCAATTTTACGCCATCATGATAACGGGACTGTATTTGTCGTTTCTCATTATGTTGATATTGCCTCTGATTCTTTTGAAGAAGATAGAAATCATGCTAAATTTAAAATTGAGATAGATAATAAAGAATACAATTCAAATGTATATTTTGATACTATTTATAATAAGTATAATTTATATCAGTTAATTAAGTCGTTAGATGGATTTAAAATATTTTGTAGTAAGTAAAATTTAGGTAAATATTATAAATGATCATTTATAGAAACGTTTTTTATTTCAATTAGTATTAATGTTTATCAATTTTTGTTTCTTAGTTAATGAGTAACCAATTGAATAGTTAACATAATTTATATTTAATTAAACAATATTAATGGGAATTTATTTTAATTTTAGTGTATATATTATCGAGTAATAACCGCACGGCTACTAATTTATGTTAAAAGTATTAATATGTACTAACCATATGGCTAGTATAGGAGGTTCTGAAATTGTCGCCTTAGAAATTGCAGAATGCTTCAAAAAAAATAATTATATAGTTGATATCGTTGCCAATTATATAGGCTCTCCAGTTGCTGATATTGTTAAAAATTCAGGTGTTAATTTATTAACCACAGACGACTTACCAGATCCTTTCAAGTATGATATTGTTTGGGCTCAACACCAGGTGTTGCCTATACTGGTT
>NZ_LZGR01000024.1:0-17247 GCF_001690255.1 Gilliamella sp. App2-1 | reverse complement strand
AATTTTTGATAGCACTTTAATGCACCTATAGCTAATATTACTTCCTATAATAAATCAAAACATCAACAATATAACCATATAGGTAAAATTATATTTTTGTTAAATCAATCACCTTTTTAAAACGATAAAAAACAATTGACCCAAATACCACACTTGAGACTGCAATAAAAAAGTCTATTAAAATAGCATAACTTACATTGAGAATTGCTAATTTTGGCACTATAAGCGGAATGACAACAAACGATAGTCCACTAAAAGTGTACATACAACCTACAGCAAGCCCTTTACGTGTTGGGAACAGTTGTTGCATCACAACCAAAGTTAATTGAAGTACGCCTCCTGCTGCAGTAAACCCCATTCCTATTGCAGCAATAACACACATTGCAGGTGAAATATTAAAATAAAAAACGATTAGTACCAACGCTGATAAGGTAGGCAAAATAATGATACAAAAGATAGGTTTTAATACATGTTTAACAACAAAGGCCGTAACAAATACAGAGATAATTGATGCAGTACTATAATAGCTAATCAGTTGTTTGCCATCAAGATCATTCATATTAACACCATTAATAGCAATAGTCGGTAACCATTGCAAAATAATGACGAATGTTGCTGTCGTTGTAAACCCCATAAGAATCAATAAAATGCCTTCAACTTCAAATTTAGGTTTTGCTTTAAAATAATTTTCTTCCCCTCGACATCCTTTTATTGCAGTATCTTTATGGGGGAATTGTTTAGTTAATAGCAATAAGCTATTAATCGCTAAGTAAGCGGTGAATCCGAGCAACGCCCAACCATACCATATTTGATTGGTGTCAAAGAAGGTAACAATAAATGGAAGAATGAGTGTTCCGATAGAAATGAATGCTTTAATAAGTACACTAGCAGATCCCGCTGAACGCGGAAAACATTCAGTTAATGCGGGCATTGAGCCTGTATCTAAAAAAGAGTTCCCAGCACCCACAGCAATCGCTAAACAAAAAGCCACGTGAATATTAGTACAAAAGGTCATTCCTACAAAAAAGATAGAGTAACAGATCATACCTAGATAAATAAATAACTTTCTACCAAATTTATCTGATAGCACCCCACCAACGAACATTAAAAATATTTTGCCAATTCCTATACCTGATGCAACATAACCAAGCCCAACTATATCAGTATTTAGTTGCTTTGAAAGCGCTTGAGAAAATTGCATAATCACAATTAGCGCAATACTTTGAATAATGTAGTTTGCATAAATAGATCCAACAATTCCATAAGAATTGACCTTTCGATTTTCCATTTGTCATACTCCATATGTAAAACATAAAACTTTAGCTCTATTCAATATATATGTATCAATATTAAGCGGAAAGAGTAAGTCTAGATTTGTTACTTGGCTTTTATCTTCTTTATTCCTAAAAAATAGTAAAAATCTGACAGAAAATTAAAATTATATAGAATTTTTATTAAATTTTATTGTTGTCTATTACTAATAAAAATACCACTTTTTAAGTGGTATCTGATAAAAAACTTAAATTCAGTCTTCGAGCATTTCGAGCATTTGAGCTAAGATCAAGTTTTCATCTTGATCAACATTCACCACATAATGAGCAGCATCATGATATAAAGGCAGTCTTTCAGCTAATACCTTATCTATTTCATCTGCAATAGATAAGCCCGTTAACGATGGTCTTTGAGCAACATTCGGATCTTTCATTAAACGAGCAGCTAGTGTTGATGCGGGCGCAGATAAAAAGATAACTGTACCATTTTGTTTCATAAAATGACGGTTATGCTCAGCTAATACCATGCCTCCACCAGTTGCAATGACACTATTGGGTTTAGTTGTATCAACAAGCACTTGGCTTTCCCTTGCTCTAAATCCTTCCCAACCTTCTTTTTCAACAATTTCAGCCACTGTTTTTTGAGTAGTTTCATGTAAATGGCGATCGGTATCAATAAAAGAAAACGATAGTTTATTTGCTAACATCTTTCCCATTGTTGTTTTACCTGCCGCTCTTGCACCAACTAAAAAAATTGTTTTATTCATATCGGGTTCTATCTTTCCAGATTTACAGAATATATTGACCATGCTAGTGATTCGCCCTTATTTTTGCAATATATTTTTTTAGATAATTAAATTAAATTTCCATAAGATTGATTGTAAATAATTATTTAAAAAAGTTATAAAAAAGCCTTTTAGACTCCAAAAGTCATCTTGATAAAGCTAATTAACATAGTTTTTCTAAACCACGAAAATAGAGCTCTGTGGCAATTGATTGATGTAATCGCCATTGCACCACGTCTAGATTAGGATTAATTTTTTTAAATTCTTCATATGTCATAAAGTAACGTATTATATTACTGCCAACACGATCATTGATACTATTGATAATAATATTAATTTTATCATTGCGAAGCTTTTTCAGCTCTTGCATTGTGTTTGCAACAAACTCAGGCACGGGTATAGTACCATTCTCCCAATCATACCATGTTTTAGCATCCGTTTTACCAATATATTGGCTAGCTTCTGATACTTTTAGCATCAGAAAACGACGATAAGCTTGCAATTCAAGGTTTGTCATAAATACTCCTTTTAATAATATAACTAATTTAAACAATAAACATTTAATTTTATTTAACATACATCTCATTCACTTTAATGAAATGTATGTTCTATTTGCAATATTTATTTTCCAGCTAAAGCATCTATTACAGCTTGTTTTGCCCTATCGGAAAGATTTTTTCCTGTCCAAATTTTAAATTGTGCATTTGCTTGCTCTATAAACATTTCACGCCCTGAAATAGATTCCCAGCCAGCTTTTTCTGCCTCTTGTCTAAATCGTGTATTATATGGTGTATAAACAATATCATAAGCTAAACCTTTTCCTTTAAACCAAGCTTGTTCATAAGGGGTCTGATCTTCAAATTTGCCTTGCATACCCAAGGGAGTAGAATTAATAATAATTTGCGCTTCAACGTGGCTGCGTTCTTCCCAAGCAACTATTTTAAGATTGAATTCTTTGGCTAACGCTTTGGGTAAGTCACTCGCTATGTCAGTCACGGTAATATCGGTATAACCAAGATCCTGTAATCCGACAACCGCAGCGCGTGCTGCACCACCAGCTCCTAGTAATAAAACTTTTTTATATTCAGCCGGTAATTTCTTCTGTTCAAGAGGTTGCATAAAACCAACAATATCAGTATTCTCACCACAAAGCTTATCACCCTCCCAATAGACTAAATTAGCAGCACCTGCTTTTTTTACATGCTCAGTCACTTTATCTAAATAGGGGATAATCGTTTGCTTATGCGGAATAGTGACACACAATCCCCGTATGTTTAATAATCTTACAGATTTGAATAAGGTTGAAATATCTTCGGGTGGCGTAGCAAAAGGAACTAAAACTGAGGGAATACCATAATCCTGAAATGATGTAGTATGAATAAGGGGGCTCATACTATGTCCTAAAGGATAACCGATAATACCGTATATACTATATGGCGTGAACGGGTTCATACAATCTCCTTGAATGTTAGAAAATTAGACCTAATAGATAAAATCTATAAGCAATAGTATTAAAACATATTTATTATAAAATTAAACGGTTTTTGTATTTAACTAAGATAACCCTAACTATAGAATGATAGTTTTATGGTAATAATGGTTATCTATTGGTTAATATTCATGTAGGTAATACACTTATTTTTACGTACAAATAAGATAATGCTTGAGAAATTGCGTATAACAGCGTATACTTCGCTACCTCATTATTATGGGTGTAGTGTGAGAGGTTAGACTGCTTCTCAGATAGAACTGCAGCAAACTAAAAGCCTGACGAGGTTAATTCCATTAACATATTACGCCCAAGGCTTAAGCATTGAAATTTCGGAGAATTATTGACATGTCACGAGTATGCCAAGTAACAGGAAAAGGTCCTTTAGTAGGAAATAATCGTTCTCATGCGATGAATGCTACTAAACGTCGTTTTCTACCAAATCTTCAAACTCACCGTTTCTGGATTGAGAGTGAAAAACGTTTTGTAAAATTGCGTGTATCTGCTAAAGGTATGCGTATTATCGATAAAAAGGGTATTGATGCGGTTTTAGCTGAACTTCGTGCCCGTGGTGAAAAGTACTAATAAGGAAACAATATCATGGCAAAAGGTGTACGCGAAAAAATCAGATTAGTTTCTTCTGCTGGTACAGGTCATTTTTATACCACTAGCAAAAATAAAAGAACTATGCCTGAAAAAATGGAGATCAAAAAATACGATCCTGTTGTTCGTCAGCATGTTATTTATAAAGAAGCGAAAATTAAATAGTTTTAGACAAATTAATAAAAAACCCAGCCTATGCTGGGTTTTTTTATACCTTTTTAGCGCACAACATACCTGCATATTTTGTTCATTGATATTGCTCTAGTGAGTAGCAACTAAGCAATAAAAAAGCTAACAATTTAATGAAAAAAATATAATTATTATTGATAATTTTATATCTGTTTAACTCAGCAATCATTTATAAAATCATTAAAATAAAACAAGCTCCAGTTTTTAACCTGAAGCTTGCTAAAACAGCAGTAGTTTTATTTCAAATATTGCTGTTCATAAGCTCTTGCTTTTTTATCGTCAAAAGCATGTTCCCAACGCGCAATAACAATCGCTGCTAATGCATTACCTACCACATTAACGACTGTTCTGCCCATATCTAAAATACGTTCAACCCCCATAATATAACCAATCCCTTCAAGAGGAATACCTACACTACCAAGCGTTGCAGATAAAACAAGAATTGATGCGCCTGGTACACCAGCAATCCCTTTTGATGCTATCATCAAGGTGATGACAATAATAATCTGATCTAAAATAGTTAAATCTATCTGGAATAACTGTGCTAAAAAGATAACCGTAATACTTTGATAAAGTGTTGAACCATCGAGATTAAATGAATAACCTGTAGGAATAACAAAACTTGTTATTGATTTAGGTGCGCCATAAGCTTCCATTTTTTCAATAATTCTAGGTAATGCTGTCTCTGAACTTGCGGTCGAAAATGCAATAACTAATTCTTCTTTTAATATTTTCAATAACATAAAAATATTAAATTGGCAAAGTTTACAAACAAGCCCCAGTACCACTAATGTAAAAATAATCATTGCCGAATAGACGGTTAAAATTAATTTAAGTAGAGGAAGTAAAGATTCAAAACCATATTTCGCCACAGTTACAGTAATGAGTGCAAATACCCCCACAGGCGCATAACGCATGATCATATTAGTGACTTTAAACATAGTGTCAGACACTACTTTTAAGAAGAATACAAATGGTTCACGTTGTTTATCTGGCAAAGACATTAAACCTAAACCAAAAAAGACACAGAAGAAAATGACAGGTAAAACAGCACCATCAGTCATAGCTTTAAAGATATTGGCAGGAATCATATCAAGAATCATAACAATTAAACCATGAGGCTTTCCGCCTAATTCTTCAGCAGCTTGGGTATACTTACTAATATCAGCCGTTGCTAGTGTTGAGGAGTCAATTCCTGTACCTGGCGCAAAAATATTACCCCAAAAAAGACCTAATAAAATAGCAATAGTTGTAATAATTTCAAAATAGAGAATTGTTTTAAAACCTAATGTTCCTAATCGTTTAGAACCACCAATACCCGCAATACCTAGCGTTAATGTACTCAGTATAATTGGCAGCACAATCATTTTAATTAATCGAATAAAAATATCACCTGCGGGTTGAAATATATTCACTATTGAAAATTGGTAATATGAATGTAATGGATGGCTTGGAACTGAAAGTTCAAATAAATAAGCGCCTACTGCTACCCCTAGGATCAAAGCTATCAAAATTTGCCATGCAAGATTTGTTAAGATTTTTTTTATAGAAAATGACATCAAATACTGTTCCTTTTCGAGATTATTCTAAATAAAAAAGGATTAGCTATATTTAACTAATCCTTTTTAATAATTAAAAATTATTCTTCAGATTCATGTTCTGAATCACTCCGCTCTTCACTTAGTGACGATAATTCAGATTCACCATCTTCATCTTCTGTTTCGGCAATTCGCTGTAATCCCACCACTTTTTCGCTTTCGGCAGTTCGAATAAGCATAACGCCTTGAGTATTTCGACCAACAACACTCACTTCTGAAACACGAGTACGAACTAATGTACCCGCATCCGTTATTAGCATAATTTGATCGGTTTCATCAACTTGTACAGCACCAACCACTGCGCCATTTCGTTCACTAACCTTAATAGAGATAACGCCCTTCGTTGCTCTTGATTTAGTCGGGTATAGCTCTTGTTGTGTACGTTTACCATAACCATTTTGAGTTGCGGTTAGAATTGCACCATTACCTCGAGGTACAATTAATGAAACCACTTTATCATCACTATCAAGTTTTATACCTCGGACACCTGCGGCTGTTCGCCCCATACAACGAACTTTATTCGTTGGGAATCGAACAACTTTACCATTGGCAGAAAACAGCATAATATCCTCTGTATTAGAGCTCTCGGCGACTTCATTATCCTCATCTTCACCTTCATCAATAGTCGCATCATCATTCAAATCTTCATCATCAGTAGCAGCTAAATGGTCGTTGTTAGTTAAATCCACACCGATTAATTCATCATCATCACGTAGATTAATCGCAATAATACCGCCACTACGAGGTCGACTGAATTCAATTAAAGACGTTTTCTTAACGGTACCTTGCGCTGTTGCCATAAATACGCAATGCTCGTCATCAAATTCTCGCACAGGTAGGATCGCAGTAATACGCTCACCCGTCTCAAGCGGTAATAAATTGATAATTGGACGCCCACGTGATCCACGGCTGGCTTCAGGTAACTGATAGACTTTCATCCAATATAAACGACCACGGCTTGAGAAGCAAAGAATCGTATCATGGGTATTTGCTACCAATAATTTTTCGACAAAGTCTTCTTCTTTAATTTTAGTTGCAGATTTACCTTTACCACCACGACGTTGAGCTTCATAATCGGAAAGCGGTTGATATTTTACATAACCTTGATGAGAAAGTGTGACAACGACATCTTCTTGCGCAATAAGGTCTTCAATATTAATATCTGCACTACTTGCAGTAATTTCAGTTTTTCTCGCATCTTGGAACTGATCTCGAACAGCTTCAAGCTCTTCACGAATTACCTCCATTAATCTCTCTGAACTAGCCAAGATATGTAATAATTCACCAATTTGCACAAGTAATTCTTTATATTCATCAAGAATTTTTTCGTGTTCAAGTCCTGTCAGTCGATGCAAGCGAAGATCTAAAATGGCTTGAGCTTGCGCTTCAGATAAGTAATAGTGCCTTTCACGAATGCCAAATTCTGGCGCTAAGTCTTCAGGACGAGCCGTATCATTACCTGCCTTTTCTAGCATAGCTGCAACATGACCAAGCTGCCAAGCTTGCGTTAATAATTTGGTTTTAGCTTCGGTAGGCGTTGATGCAGAACGAATTAATTCTATAACCGGATCGATATTAGCAAGCGCTATCGCCAAACCTTCTAATACATGAGCACGTTCACGTGCTTTGCGCAATTCATATATGGTTCGACGAGTGACTACTTCACGGCGATGAAGTACAAAGGCTTCAATCATTTCACGTAAGTTTAATAGTTTCGGTTGGCCTTTGTGTAACGCCACCATATTGATGCCAAAGGAAACTTGTAATTGAGTCAATGAGAAAAGGTTATTTAATACAACTTCACCCACAGCATCTCGTTTGATTTCAATCACAATACGCATACCATCTTTATCTGACTCATCGCGTAATGCCGAAATCCCTTCTACTTTCTTATCTTTGACTAATTCTGCAATCTTCTCAATCAATTTTTTCTTATTAACTTGATATGGAATTTCGTTAACAATAATAGTTTCTCGTCCAGAATGGTCATCCACTTCAATTGTAGCTTTAGAACGAATATAGATAATACCACGGCCAGTGCGATAAGCATTTTCAATACCTTTACGCCCATTAATGAGAGCTGCAGTCGGGAAGTCTGGACCATGGATATGTTCCATTAACCCATCAATTGAAATATTTTCATCTTCAATAAAAGCAAGACAGCCATTAATAACTTCAGGAAGATTATGAGGTGGGATATTCGTTGCCATACCAACTGCAATCCCTGAAGAGCCGTTAATTAATAAATTTGGAATACGAGTCGGTAATACATCGGGAATCATTTCTGATCCATCATAGTTTGGTGAAAAATCAACTGTTTCTTTATCAAGATCAGTCAATAATGCCCCTGCAAATTTCTGCATCCGAATTTCGGTATAACGCATTGCAGCAGCTGAATCGCCATCAACAGAACCAAAATTTCCTTGACCATCAACCAACATATAACGCAATGAAAACGGCTGAGCCATACGCACAATTGTGTCATAAACAGCAGAATCACCATGTGGGTGGTATTTACCAATAACATCCCCAACAACACGAGCAGATTTTCGATAAGGTTTGTTCCAATCATATCCCGCTTCATGCATAGCAAATAAAACACGTCTGTGAACAGGTTTTAACCCATCTCGCACATCAGGTAAAGCACGCCCAACAATGACTGACATTGCATAATCAAGATAAGAGGATTTTAATTCATCTTCAATATTAACGGGAGTTATTTCTTTGGCTAATTCGGTCATAACACCATGTTCTCTTATTAATTTAAGTCATCAAAATAGTTCATAATTGTACCATAAAATCAATATTAATGCAGAACTAAACTATTTTTATTTTAACTTATTCGTTATGAATAAATAACGTATTTTCAATTAATTGACATAAGCAATTTAAAATCATAGCATGCATTTCGTAAGCCATCACTTTTTTATAAGATGGAACTCTTATTTCAATATCATTTTGCCCAAGTAAACCAATAACTTCACCACCATCAAAAGCGGTTAATGCAACGATTTTCATATCTTTAATTACCGCTTCTTGAACCGCACGAATGATAGCTCGGCTATTCCCTTGGCTAGTTGCCACAATTAAAACATCACTTTGTTGACCTAAAGCTTGAATTTGGCGAGCATAAATTTCTTCATGATTAGCTATAGCACTTAATAAAACATTGTCCGAGACTAAAGCTATTGCTGGAATGCTTGGTCTTTCGATATTAATACTGGTAATTAAACGGGAAGTAAAGCTTTGTACATTAGCAGCGGAAGAACCATTCCCACAGCTCATAATTTTATTGCCGTTAAGTAAACTCTCAACAATAATATTTGCAGCCTTTTCAATTGAATAACCAAGCGATTCAGCCATCACAATTTGAGTTTGAATACTTTCAGTAAAATAATTTTTAATTAAATCTTGCACACTTTTTCACCTAAAAATTAAAATGCATTAATAATCCACTTTTGGCTTTTACCTGTAATAGCAAAAACATCAAATCTAAACTCTGTACCTTCAATATTTAAATTTTGCTCTATCATCCATAGTTGAGCCGCCTGCTTGATTTTATTTTGTTTATTTAATGTCACGGTCATTTCAGCATCGCCAAAATTTGCATTTTTTCGATAACGTACTTCAATAAAAACAAGACATTCATTATCCAGCATAATTAAATCGAGTTCGCCGAAGCGAAATTGGATATTATGAGCAAGAAATATAAGCCCCTGCTTAAGTAGATATTGGCGAGCAATATTTTCATAATGCTCGCCAATTTGTTTTTTATTCGGTCTTTGAATCAGGTTTAGCTTCACCATAAATATATTGCTGCCAAGAAAGTGAGCGAGTCACTTCACATTGATTACTAGTTGATAGTTTACCTGTCATACCATCTAAAAAATTCGGTTGATTCGAATTGAGTTGATTAAAACGATTAGCTAGTCGCCAGGCATCAATCCCCATTGCATATAGACGCATTAATGAATAATCTTTCTGAACGTTGCTAGGTATATTTATATTATCTTTTTGATTTACAATCATAGGAATTTCTGCATATTCAGTTTTATTCATATCATAATTAAAATCATCAGAAGCATTGGCTACATGACTTTTAGAACTTGAATAAAGCGTGACAGATGATGAATTACCAATATTCTTATTTGCACCCATATCAAGCATTGGTTTTATCAACGTTAATTCATCGTATGAAGAATAAACATAAATAGCATCAAATTCAGCAGATAATATCTCTCCTGATTGTGGTGTGTCATTAATTAAAATAGGATCTCCTTCAAGGATAATCCCTAAATTACGATTCATATTGGCACTTAATGTTTTAGTATTGCCAAAATATTGCACGTAAGCTTGTGAACTATTTGTCGACAGTTGAGACCACTGTGCCGCAAAACTTTTCGCAACACGTTGCCCTAAATTAGTATTAGGTACTAATAGCAACGGTTTTATTTTATTCTGAGAATAAAGATGATCTGCAGCATCTTTTGCTTCATCGTCAGGAGATAAAGCAAAGTAACACATCTTATTAGCAGTCGTGGTTGTGTTATCAACTTTGTTCAAGGTTAGAACAGGAACAGTTGGTGCTAACTCTTGTATTTTAATAACATCTTCTTTTAATAAAGGGCCTACAATTAATTCAATATTCTGTTCCCTTGCTTGCTGGATTAAGGTATCTATTGGTTTACTAGTTGTATCGAGCACGATCACATTTTGTTGTGGTTCTTGTGGAAAAAACTTATTGGCATCCATGTAACCTTGACGAATAGTTTCACCAAATATGCGTGAAGAGCCATTTAATGGCAATAATAAAGCAATTTTTTTTACATTAGCATCAACAACAAGTGCCTGTTCACCAGTTAATACCGAAATAATCTGTTTAGCTGGGTGATCTGGATATTGTGTAGCCCAATTGTTGACAGCTTGTTTTAATAACTGTATTTTTTTTTGAGATTTTTCTTCAATTACTTCTTGCGTATCATCATCTTGCGAAGCAATTACTTTACTAGCATTTTGATAAGCATAAGCCAAATCAACCCAGCCTTGTAGTGTAATTTCATTTTCATACACTAAAACTTTACGAATTTTATTAGATGTTAACTTACTAAAAAAATTCCATGTATCATTTAATAATTGCTTTTTCTCGGTCTCTAGTACATATTTTTCTAATTGAAGATAATCATGAGCTTGGGCATTAATATCTTTACTGTTCATGTCCAAGCCTAATTTAATAGTATAATAACGATATAGCTGTGAGGGAGTCAAATTTTCTATATTAAATTGATTAATATCAAATCCCTTTCCCTTCTTTACGGCAATTTCACCTTCTGATAATAATTTTTCTTTTTGCTGTTCAGTATTAAGATTAAGAGGTAAATTTGATAATAATACATTTGCTTGCGAAAATTTATTTTCTTTTATCAGAGCGCGAATAGCTAATAATTGCCAATTAGCTTTAACAGAACCAGAACTATTATCTGCTTGTGACAAATAATAATTAGAATTTTGAGTATCATCAAAGTTAAGAGATTTCTTTGACATTTCTAAAGTACACCCTACCAAAAATGTAAATAATGGCATTATTAACATAGCATAAAAGTAGCGTTTTAAATTCATACCCATTCTCTTGTAATTTTATTATCCCCAAATTCGTTGTACATGAACGGTTATTTCTTCTCTATCATGATAAAGCTGTTTTGCCTGAATTTGCACATTAATTTTTTCATTATTTAATTCGTCGTTTAGCCATTGTAAATTTTGTTTTACTTCTTCATAGCGTTTTTTCATTGGTAATTTAAGATTAAAAATAGTCTCTCTACACCAACCATTAATTAGCCATTTGGCTATTAACTCCGTGACCTTAGCTGGTTTTTCAACCATATCACAAACCAACCAGTAAATATTAAGCTTTTTAGGTACAAATTTGAAGCCATCTTCACGATAATGTTTAACTTGTCCTGTTTCCATCAGCTTCTCATTCATCAGTCCATTATCAATGGCATAAACCATCATGCTTCTTTTTACTAGCTGGTAAGTCCAACCTCCAGGACAAGCCCCCAAGTCAACCGCATTCAAACCACCTTTTAATCGTTCATCCCATTCTTCATAAGGAATAAAGATATGAAATGCTTCTTCTAATTTTAACGTAGATCGACTTGGTGCAGCGGTTGGAAATTTTAGCCTCGGAATCCCCATATAAAAAGGTGAATTATTTTGACTCAGTGAATAACCAACATAACAACTATTACTATTAATAAAAAATAAGTGAATAACGGGTCTTGATGGGTTTTCAACTTTTAATAAAATACGTTTACTTCGTAATGCCTGACGAAGGGGAACCGTAAATTTACGACAAAAACCGGAAAGAGCCTTGCCATCATTAGTATCAGCAACTTCTACACGTAGATCCCCAGCATTATCTATAAGGCCAGATAATGCATCCATGATAGGAGAGATACGATCATTATTCGGCAAATCTATTAATAAATCGCCCGAAACAAACATTTGTCTAACGAAAATTAATGTTCGAAAAGCCAAATCTTTTATTAACAATTGTGCATCACCATCTTGATAGCATTCAAAAACAACATAACCACTGTTTTCTTTAACTTTAGCAAAGCCATATACTTCTTTCTGTCCAGCTCTATCTGTAATTTCTGCAGCGCATTCTTTTTCAAATCCACAACGACAATATAAAATGATCTTATTTAGTTTTTGCATAATTGTATATTAAATTTATTAAACCGCCATAACAAGCAACAGTCACATCAATCAGATTGAACATTATCAGTATATAAAGGTGCTTCCCCTTTTGGGCGAGTCTTAAATCGTCGATGTAACCACATATATTGTTCAGGTGCTTTTAAAATTTCTTGTTCAATAACTTTATTCATAAAAGTGGCAGCAAGCACATCATCATCTATTGGATAGCCTTCAAGCTCTGAACTAACATAAACTGTATAGTGACCATTTTTCTCACGCTTAGGCGTAAAAGGGATAATGGCAGGCTCTCCTAACTTAACTAATATGCGCGTACCAACGGTAGTTGCAGCTTTTTCGACTGAAAATAGAGGTGCAAATACGCTATTTTTAGGACCATAATCATGATCCGGCGCGTACCAAAGTAACTCACCATTCTTTAGTGCGCGGATCATACCCTTTGTATTATGGCGGTCTAGCATGTATTTGTTTGACTTAAGTCTCCCTTTAAGCTGAACATAATCCATTACAGGATTATCATTTGGTCGATAAACACCCACACCTGGATGGCTCATTCCTAAAATACGTGCACCTAATTCTAATGTTAAAAAATGAATACCTATGAGCAGAACACCTTGACCCGATTGTTGTACCTTTTTAATATGAAAGTCGCCAACAATAGAAATGCGCTTGGCAAGCCGTTTATCTGACCAAAACCATGCCATGCCAGTCTCAAAAATAGCCAAACCAGTCGAAATGAAATTATCACGTAACATCTGATTACGTTCTTGTTGTGTTTTTTCAGGAAAACAAAGTTTAAGATTTTGCCTCGCCGTTTCTTTACGTTTGCCGATTAATTTCATTGAAAGTAATCCTAAGCCCTTTCCTATTCGGAAAATAATTGGATAAGGTAACAATACGATTAAATATAAAATGCCAATACCAAACCACGTTAACCAATAATGAGGGAGAAGTAAACGTTTAGTAAAAATAGGGCGAATTTCTTGATTTTGACTCATATTAAGATCAAGTTATTTATTAATAATAAAGTCGAATATTATATACCATATATTGATTTTAGGGGCAGAAAAATAAACAGATCTAGCGGCGTTATATCATCATTTTGTAACAAAATTTATATTTAAGGTAGATTATAGCTAATAATTAGAAATTAGCTATAATCAGTTCTTAAAATTGGCAGCTTTTATACTGAAACACAAAATTACCTGAAACTTTTTTACAGAAAATTAAATAGCAACAGGCGCTTTGATTGCAGGATGTGGATCATAACCAACAATTTCAAAATCATCAAACTCATAATCAAAAATTGTTGGAGGTTTACGTTTGATCGCTAGTTTTGGCAGAGCCTTTGGCTCACGGCTTAATTGTAAATGGGCTTGTTCCATATGATTAGAATAAAGATGCGTGTCGCCGCCAGTCCACACGAAGTCACCTACTTGTAATTCACATTGTTGTGCAATCATGTGAACTAACAATGAATAGCTGGCGATATTAAATGGCAATCCTAAAAATACATCACAAGAACGCTGATAAAGTTGACAAGAAAGTTTACCATTTGCAACATAAAATTGGAAAAAAGCATGACATGGAGCTAATGCCATTTGATCTAATTCTCCAACATTCCAAGCAGAAACAATCATACGCCTAGAATCAGGATCATTTTTAATTTGTCTAATTAATTGGGATATTTGATCTATTTGACGTCCATCAGCTGCTCCCCATGCGCGCCATTGTTTACCATAAACGGGACCTAAATCACCATTTCCATCGGCCCATTCATTCCAAATAGTTACCTTATTATCTTGTAGATGCTTAACATTTGTATCTCCCTTCAAAAACCAGAGCAGCTCATGAATAATTGAACGTAAATGACATCTTTTAGTCGTAACAAGAGGAAAGCCTTCTTGCAAATGAAATCGCATTTGATGCCCAAAAATAGATAGCGTACCGGTGCCAGTTCGATCTGGCTTAGGTGTACCTTCTTCTAAAATTTTCTGCATTAACGCTAAATATTGTTTCATCGTGTTTTATCCTTCTGGTTAAATCTATACGCCAATAAAAGAATAAAAATACCTCCCATAATCATTGGTAAGCATAAAATTTGCCCCATACTGATAATATTTAAAAATAAACCTAATTGTTCGTCTGGTTGTCTAAAAAATTCTATAACAAATCTAAATAAACCATAGCAAAGTAAAAATAGCCCGGATACAGCACCAGTTGGTCTTGGTTTTCGAATAAAAACATTTAAAATAATAAACAGCACAATTCCTTCAAACATCATTTCATAAAGCTGTGAAGGATGCCTTGGTAAAATACCTTTTAATTGAGAATAAAGTGAAAACCATTCTGGGTGAGACTGAACAAACATAAAATCAGCATGTGATGATGTCGGAAATAACATACCAATAGAGGAATTAGTTACTCTTCCCCAAAGTTCTCCATTAATAAAATTGCCAAATCGACCAAACATCAAACCAATAGGTACAAGAGGAGCAACAAAATCACTTACTTGCATAAAAGTTTTTTTTGCCTTTTTAGCAAAAATGGCAATAACACAAATAGCGCCAATTAAACCACCATGGAAAGACATCCCTCCTTCCCACACTTTAAACAAAATCACAGGATCTTTAATAAAAACATCAAAATTATAGAAGAAGACATATCCTAATCGCCCTCCAATAAAGAGTCCTAAAAATCCCCAGAATAATAAATTCTCAACCTGTTGTGACGTCCATTGACTATTTGGTTTAATTGCTCGACGTTTAGCTAAGTAAAGCGCACCCAGCACACCAAATAAATACATAGCACCATACCAATGGAGTGAAATAGGACCAATAGAGAAAACTATTGGATCGAAATTGGGAAATTGTAAATATTTATTCATTTTTTTATACGCTTTTTATTTTTTCGTTTATGAGAAAAGAAATTAAATCGTTTCTTCTTAGAAATACTTGTTGATGCATCTATTTCAGACTGTATAGCAAACACAGGTAAAGAAAATTCCTTCATTGCCTTTCTATAAACATCTCGTTTAAAAGCAATGACCTGTCGAATCGGATACCAATAACTGACCCATTTCCAGTCATCAAATTCAGGAGTTGAAGACATATTTAGATTAATTACCGACGCATCTGAAATTAATTCTAATAAAAACCACTTTTGCTTTTGTCCAATACAAACTGGTTGATTTTCCCAACGAATCATCCTTTTAGGTAATTTATATCGTAACCAACCATTAGTAACGGATAAAATCTTCACATCTTTTGATAATAAACCAACTTCTTCGTTTAATTCACGAAACATTGCCTGTTCAGGCGTTTCGTTTTGTTTTATTCCGCCCTGAGGAAATTGCCAAGAATTTTGCCCGTAACGGCGAGCCCAAAGCACTTGACCATACCTGTTACAAATAACTATTCCTACATTTGGACGGTAGCCATCATTATCGATCACTGACTACCTCAAAAATTAATTCTTATATAGCTAAATTGTTTCATACATACAACAATAAATAAATAAAAAAATAATAATACAACAACCATACGATTTAATTTAATTTTTTCATACTATTAAATAATTTATTGTAGTAATATTACTTAATATAAACAATTCTGCTATACTATTTGATGTTTTTTTATAAAAAGCAAAAAAGCCCAGCATCACTGCTGGGCTCTCTCTAAATTTAAAAGTCTGGCGGCACCCTACTCTCACATGGGTAATACCCACACTACCATCGGCACTACGGCGTTTCACTTCTGAGTTCGGCATGGGGTCAGGTGGGACCACCGCGCTATTACCGCCAGACATATCCTGTCTTCTCTTCTTCTACATCAATGATGCTATAATAAAATATTATACCTCTTCACCATCAATATCTCAATCCAGAACAAACTGCTTTATCATTCTTTAATCAACCTCAGTCAACCTAGAATATTAAAAACTCTCGCGTAACCCCAAAACAACTCCGAGTTGTAAGGTTAAGACTCTCGGTTCATTAGTATCAGTTAGCTCAATGTATCACTACACTTACACACCTGACCTATCTACGTCTTAGTCTCAAACGGACCTTACTGAATCTCTTCAGGGAAAACTCATCTCGAGGCTAGTTTCGTACTTAGATGCTTTCAGCACTTATCTATTCCGCACGTAGCTACCGGGCAATGCAATTGGCATCACAACCCGAACACCAGCGGTGCGTTCACTTCGGTCCTCTCGTACTAGAAGCAAACCCTCTCAATTTTCCTACGCCCATGGCAGATAGGGACCGAACTGTCTCACGACGTTCTAAACCCAGCTCGCGTACCACTTTAAACGGCGAACAGCCGTACCCTTGGGACCTACTTCAGCCCCAGGATGTGATGAGCCGACATCGAGGTGCCAAACACCGCCGTCGATATGAACTCTTGGGCGGTATCAGCCTGTTATCCCCGGAGTACCTTTTATCCGTTGAGCGATGGCCCTTCCATTCAGAACCACCGGATCACTATGACCTACTTTCGTACCTGCTCGAGCCGTCACTCTCGCAGTCAAGCTAGCTTTTGCCATTGCACTAACCTCCTGATGTCCGACCAGGATTAGCTAACCTTCGTGCT
>NZ_LZGR01000023.1:0-14200 GCF_001690255.1 Gilliamella sp. App2-1 | reverse complement strand
AAGATAATACCACCTGGTAGTGGGCTTCCTCTTTATTGACCGATAACAGACTAAACTCAGTAATCACCCCATGCAAAGTGCGTTTATCATTCACCGACGGTAAGTCACTTAATGATGAGATTGTTGACATTACGCTTTGATACGGTTGATGGATAACAGGATTAAAAGAGAATGTGGCTTTTTGATTAAGCACTGAATCAATGGATAACGCTTTGTCAGAGCTGGTAAAAGTAATCACATAACGCCAAGGCTGGTTTAACGACTCATTACCGTCAACATGCCAAACCGAAATCGGCGAGCGCAGCCCCTCAACAGTTAAGCTATAGCGATTATGGCTAACGCCCCCTAAGCCCGTCACTAATCCGTCCCCAAATTCACCGATTAAGTGATTAAGCGTGTTGTCCATATTGTTTTCCTATTTTCCCTAAAATCTCTATATTTTATTGTTAATGAGGTGATTGGCTTATCGTTATTTATAGTATTGTTTTAAGCATAAACGATAATGGGAACAGAGTATAAACCATTATGAGGTAAAATTTAATGGTTTTTTATACTGGGACAAAAACCAAGTGATTGCAATTAAATCAGCCGAACCACCGGGGCTTAAATTGCGTTTTATTAATTCGGTGTCAAGTTGATATAGGTTGTGTCGACCATCAGGATGAATGATACCACCTTGATTAATGAGTTTCTTGGCTTGTTTTTGAACAAAGGTTAATCCATCTAAGCCTCCTCTTGAAACTACATTTGTATCTTGATTATAAGCAAGTAGATGTAACATGGCTTGTAATAAGCAAGTTTCTTCATCATAGCCACTGTTTTGCATTTCTTCAAAGATAGGCAGTGAGATATTTCTAACTGTTGCATAGCCGGATTCAGCTTCTCCTCTTGCTCCAGTAAGGTTATGGAGCTTAAATAGCTTCTCGCCTACAGAACTCGTTAGATTATTTTGCTTTAGTTCGTTTTGAACCATGCCTTGGCAAAAGGATGAAACCTCGTTGCAAATACTTTGCGTGTTGAGGGGTAATTCTAGCTGTTCTAATTTGCCAATCGCGCCGAGTAGTAGTCCAAAGGCGAATATCCCCCCTTTATGAGTATTAACTTGATTGGTGGCTTGTAACATGGCTTGTTCACACTCAATACCAATCGGTCTAATTCCCGCTAAAAATAGTTTGTTATTGTGTAAAGCGGATGCTTTGCCATATTGATAAAAACATTCAAACCAGTTGCTAATGGCACTGATACTGTGGACAAAGGTTTGAAAATCCATATCACGATGCGCACCACTATTATTCATATCAACCAATCCGGGTTTTGGTGATAGGCAAATTTCTTTTATTAATGCTTGAGTTGCTAATTGCGCAGGTAAACATCGATTGGGGGCATTATTGAGTTTTAATTCTAATAATGCGATTTGCTGATAATAATCACTCATTATTATGGGTTACCTATTGGGATGATATGTATCATGTTATGTGATGCTAGGGCGTCATAAACCAATTCATTGCCTAAAATGGATTAGTTTATGACAAGGATTAATAATTGCTATGTGTAGATACCGCTAGTACTTCCCGATTACCATTGTGGCTTGGAGCGCTAATGATGCCCTCTACTTCCATTTGTTCCACAATGCGGGCAGCTCGGTTATAGCCAA
The DNA here is from genome assembly GCF_001690255.1 of Gilliamella sp. App2-1. NCBI lineage: Bacteria > Pseudomonadati > Pseudomonadota > Gammaproteobacteria > Orbales > Orbaceae > Gilliamella > Gilliamella sp. App2-1. The sequence goes on along the minus strand of NZ_LZGR01000023.1, from coordinate 12,546 downwards.
TTCTAAATTTTCGTTGTACGCTAGAAATAGATGCTCTCCGCGTTTCTACAACAAATGCAACAACTTGATCGAATAATGGATCGAGCTCTTCACCTAACATATCTGCGTTACCATTTTCACTTTCGTCGGTTGCTACAGTGACATTTTCGATATATTTTGGTGTGCCACGAGCTTTCCAATCTTGTACAACGGCATGCACTTCTTCATCGCGGACAAAGGCGCCATGAACGCGAATTGGAATGGAACTATTAGGAGCTAAATAAAGCATATCCCCCATACCAAGTAGTGATTCAGCGCCCATTTGATCCAAAATAGTACGCGAGTCAATTTTACTTGATACCGTAAAAGCGATACGGGTTGGAATATTTGCTTTGATTAAGCCGGTAATGACATCAACCGAGGGGCGCTGGGTCGCTAATACCAAGTGAATACCAGCCGCCCGTGCTTTTTGAGCAAGCCGTGCAATTAACTCTTCGACTTTTTTACCAACTGCCATAATAAGGTCAGCAAACTCATCAACCATAACCACAATATATGGTAATTTTTCCAGTGTCGGCATGTTAAGATCCATGCTGTCTGTTGGTTTCCAAAGCGGATCGGGAATAGGCCTGCCCATTTGTTCTGCCAGTTTGATTTTTTCGTTATAACCGGCAATATTACGGACACCTAACGCCGACATGAGTCGATAGCGTCGTTCCATTTCGTTAACACACCAATTAAGCGCATTGGCAGCATCTTTCATATCAGTTACTACTTGGGTTAATAAGTGTGGTATCCCTTCATAAATAGATAGTTCAAGCATTTTCGGGTCGATCATAATAAACCTGACATCTTCAGGCTGTGATTTATACAAAATACTTAAAATCATTGCATTAACGCCGACTGATTTACCTGAACCTGTCGTACCGGCAACTAATAGATGTGGCATCTTTGCCAAATCAGCAACCACTGATTGCCCAGCGATATCTTTCCCTAAGACTATCGTCAGCGGTGATTGCGCATCTTTAAACTGTGGACTATCTAAGACTTCTCTAAAATAGACCGTTTGGCGATTTTTATTAGGTAATTCAATGCCAACATAAGGCTTACCCGGAATGACTTCGACCACACGAACCGATGGCATGGATAGTGAGCGAGCTAAATCACGGTCTAGCGTTGAAATTCGAGCAGCTTTAATACCTGGTGCCAGTTCAATTTCAAATCGAGTAATCACAGGCCCAGGTAAATAATCAACCACTTTAGCTTTAACTCGGTAATCTGATAGACTCTTTTCAATTAGTTCAGCCATGGCGTTTAAAGCGGCATGATCAACTTCGATTCGCGCTGTCGGTGGTGCAGTTAATAAGTTTAGCGACGGCAAAGGTGTAGTTGGTTTAGGTAATGGTTTATCATGACGTCGCAATAATGGATGAATTAAACTTTCTTCGTCGCTTTCATTGGAATAATCTTGAATATCTTCAACGCGATCTTCTTCAGGGTAGATGTCGTCAATGATTGGATTGGCTTTTTTTAGCGCTTCAGTATCAATATATTCCAGTTGTTCTATGTCTTTTTTTACTTCTGTTGTAATTTCTGTATCTGCTATGTTTTTTAAGCCTGTAATAACTTCTGGCTCTTGTATAAATGGTTGCTCGGCTTCAATTGTTTCAATCGTTGAAACGTCTGTGGTGGGTTCAAAGGGTGTTTGTGCATGAGTGAATTTAATTTCAGGTTCGTTATGTACTGAAGTAAAAAAGGGTTTACTTGGGGCATCTGAAATTTTGTATTTATCTGATTTTTCAAATGATAATTTTTCTTCGGAGTTTTGCGTTTGTATAGCTTGTTTAATTTTCTCCATTGATGACGACAACGCTTGCTCTTGAGCTGGAGTGGTTTTATTTCCATTCATGTTTTGAATAATCGATTCAAGACGAGACAAAATTTCGTTTGGATCGAGTTCTTTCTTTGGCGAATTATTGTCAATTGTTTGCGGTATCGCTGTTGACTGTGGTAATTGCGTATTTTTGCGAGTTGATTCGATTAATTCGTCAGTGGTTTTTATTAATATTTCTTCATTGTCAGTTGATACGATTGTATTTGAAGACGGTTCTTGAGATGTTTCATTACTAGAGATAACATTCGATGTTTGAATGATATGAGTATTATCATTTTTTGTATCAAAAGGCATAGTAAATTGAGGTTCTTGGGTGTCCTCATCAGACCTTGCTGTTGGTTTTTCATGCTGTTCAAGTTTATGAGTTGTACGATAATTAATGAACCATCTAATCGGCGACAGTAGCATCATGACAAAAGCGCCTAATTTTTCAATTAGATTGAGCCATGATAATCCAGTTAATAACGTGACACAAGCTAAACAAATTCCAAGAAGAATTAATGATAAAGCAACGCTATTTATAATGGGTAAAAGGCTTTCAATGACTATCGCACCCAGATAGCCACCCGCTTCAAATTGTTCAGAATCACGGATATTTAAAGCAAAAAATCCAGTCGCACTAAATATAAATGCTAAAATACCAATAATCCGAAATGAAAGGCTAAAGTAGTTAATAGGATCATTTGCATGCTTATAAAGATAAACGATTGTCTGTAAGCAAATAAAGATAGTAATGAAGGGTAGGCTATAAGCAATAAAGCCTAAAAATTGAAAAAAAATATCGCAGGTATATGCGCCAATATAACCACCAAAATTGCTAATAGGGTAGTGCCAAGCAGTACGAGACCAACCGGGATCGGATGGATCGTAACTGAACTGTGATAATAATAAACAAACAGATAAACCTATTATTGCGAGGAGAATGAATTGAGTAATAATCTGTTTTCTTGTCATTTTTGGCTTTTTCAAACAAGTACCTAAAAACTATTGCTATTAAAATTGCGAGCATTTTATCATAAATTGTGTCTGCTCACAGAGTCAATACTCCCTAAAACGTGATTTAATGTTAGGTTATTATGTAACGGGAAATAGGGTGGTATTGAATCTTATACCATTTTGTACATATCGATGCGCATTAGTAATATTGGCAGTAATTTCAGTTTCGGTTAATTTGCGAATAATTTTGGCAGGCGCACCCATAATTAAACAACCTTCTTCATAGGGTATGGTGTGTGTTACTAGTGAGTTAGCACCAACAAGGCAATTTTTTGCAATTTTGGCATTGTTTAATAAGGTACTTCCCATACCAATTAATACATTATCTTCAATTGTGCAGCTATGTAGGATGACATTATGCCCAATAGTGACATTTTCACCGATAATGCAGGGAATATCAGTTTCAATATGGATGGTCGTGTTATCTTGTACATTACTATTTTTTCCAATATGTATGGGGGCTATATCACCCCGTAAAACAGCGTTAAACCAAATAGATACGCCTTCTTGTAATACAACATCACCAATGATATCGGCAGATTTTGCAATAAAACAATTTGGATGAATTTGTGGATATAAATTCCCTAGTTGATAAATCATAATTGTTACCTTTTATTGTTTTTGACACTCAAAAATAAGCTAACAGAAAGGAAATTGCATAACACCATAGAGCTAATCATGAGCCATTCTGTTGTATTGTCGACCGTTATAGTTACCGCAGTATGCGATGATACTAATATTGATAATAATATACCCATTGTTCCTGCAATTGCGAATCGAATTGTACCTGCCAGCGAAGAAGCTGTGCCGGCAATATGTGGGTAAAAATCTAAAACGACGGCCATACTATTGCCACCAATGATTGACATACAACCAATATAACCAGCAACACAAGCAACAAGATAGGCAAATCCTAAATTAAATAGTGTGACGAGCATCAGCCCTATTGCCATAATAAATTGGAGCAAAAGACCCAACTGCATCATTTTAATAGCGCCAACATGTTTAACAAAACGGCTATTTAATGTATTCATCAGAACCATCACTATGATATTGAACGCAAAGTAGTAACCAAAGTTAATTGATGCCACACCATGCAGATTCATATAAACAAAAGGCCCTAAACTTAAGAATGAAAACAATCCTGCACTAGAAAATGCGCCTATCATCATATAAGTTAACACTTGCCTATGGCGAAATAGGGTAATGAAATTACTTAATATACGCATTAAACTGAATTTATCACGTTTTGTTTTGGCTAGTGTTTCGGGAATAAAGGTGACAACTAGACCAAAGCAAGTCAAAGCAATTAAGCTGATAGTGTAGAAATTAGCTTGCCAATTAAACCAATATAAAATAAATCCACCAATAATCGGTGCCAGTAATGGTGCAACATTGGATATCAGCATCACAAACGACATCATTTTAGAAAACTCGTCACGATCATGATAAATATCTTTCATTAACGCATTAATGACTATTGCTGTAGCTGCCGCCGCAATACCATGAAAAAAGCGAGCTGTAATTAATTGATTAATATTGTTGGCAATACCACAGCTTAACGCCGCAACTATAAAAATAATTAGACCAAAAATGAGAACATTACGACGCCCATAACTATCTGTGAGTGGTCCAAATAAAAGTTGCCCAACAGAAAATCCTAATAAATAGCAACTAATTGTTAACTGTACCGTGCCATCGGTTACATTAAAGTCGCGTGCAATCGTTGGCATCCCGGGTAAATACATATCTATAGATAGAGGCATCAGCATAGAGAGTAATCCAAGGATAAATATAAGTGCTTGTTTCGAAATTTTAAGGTCAATTAAAGTATTTTGAGTTGGCACGTGGTACCTCCTTCAAAGTTTATTCAAAATGCGCATAATAATATACGCGGCAATAAATACCGCCAAATTATTTAAAACATTCAAATGGTTAAAAGGAATATTTTTGTTAAAAATTATGCAAATTCGTGTGTCAATTAAACGAGTCGATTTCATCTTGTGTAAGTGGTCGATATTCCCCTTCAGGTATATCAAGGTTTACTTTGCCTATCTGTTTTCGATGCAACGCAACAACATGATTATTGACCGCTGCAAACATGCGTTTAACTTGATGATATCGTCCTTCACTAATGGTTAATTCAGCTTGATAGTCATCAATAATATGTAATTTAGCGGGTTTAGTGAGCGATTTCTCACTTTTTAATTGAATGCCATTTTTAAACATATCAATCAGTTCAATGCCTAATGGTTGTTCAACCGTGACAACATAGACTTTTTCGCAATGATGCTTGGGTGATGTAATTCGGTGTGACCATTTACCATCATCAGTCAGCAATACCAGCCCTGTCGTATCAAGATCAAGCCGGCCTGCTGCATGCAGTTTTTCAGGCATCGGTTCATCAATAAAATAAAGAATAGTGGGATGGTCGGGATCATCGGTTGAACAAACATAGCCTTGGGGCTTATTGAGCATGAAATAGCGTTGGTTGGTCACTTGTTCGATTTGGTATCCATCATAATGAACAATTTGTTTTGGCGATAATTGATAAGCGCCCGATTTTATAATCTCACCATCGACAGTTACTTTTTTTGCTTTGAGTTCTTTGGTTACAATCGTGCGGCTGGCGCCTAAGTGATGAGCAAGAAATTTATCTAATCGCATAATTTAAAAAGTGTTCCTGTATTACTTTAAAGGTGTATATATATCAAAGCGGTGATTTTTAGTTTTTATTTCGGCCGTGGGTTTTTGATTGGCTAAAAATGGTGCATAATCGGGTCTTTTTACCACAACTCTTTTTTGGGCTAATTGCCTTGCTGGTGCTAATAAGTTATCTGCATCATTATCACTGCCAACTAACTGTTGAAATATGCGCATCTCTTTTTTGACAAGTGCACTTTTTTGTCGATGTGGAAACATCGGATCGAGATAAACCACATCGGGTTTTTCAGGGTAAGAACTTAATCCCTCAATGCTTGAATAATGAATTAAACGTAAATGCTGATTAAGCCAACTACCAATATGGGGATCTTGATAAGCCCGTTGTAAACCATCCTCTAGTAATGCAGCAACGACGGGGTGTCGTTCAAACATAGTGACATGGCAGCCGATAGACGCTAAAACAAAGCCATCTCGACCAAGCCCTGCTGTGGTATCAACAACGGTAGGTAAATACTCACCTTTTACACCAACGGCTTTAGCAATTGCTTCACCGCGACCACCACCAAATTGGCGACGATGTGCCATAGTTCCAGAAACGAAGTTTACGCATATCGAACCTAATTTTGGTTCGTCAGTCTTTTGTAACTCAAGTTGATTGTTTTGGGTAATCAGAGCGAACGGTAGATCGGCATGTGCGGATAACCACTGCTCAGCTAATAATTTTAGCTGAGCTACGTTAGGACTAGTGGATACCATAATGACGAAGTAATGCTTCAAGTTGAGGTTCGCGGCCTCGGAAGTTTTTAAATAGTGTCATTGGTTCATCGCTACCACCTTGCGACAAGATGTTATCAAGAAAGGCATTCCCCGTTTTGGTGTTGAAAATACCTTCTTCTTCAAAACGTGAAAATGCATCAGCCGATAATACTTCTGCCCATAAATAGCTGTAATAACCCGCAGCATAACCACCAGCAAAGATATGACTAAATGCATGTGGGAAACGACCCCATTCAACGGTAGGCACAACAGCGACTTGCTGTCTTACTTCGGCTAACGTATTTAGAATATCAGGATCTTTTTGTGTATGTAATTTAAAGTCAAAAAGACCAAATTCCAATTGGCGCAAAATAAATAGTGCAGCTTGATAGTTTTTAGCATCTAGCATTTTTTCTAACATTTCTGCTGGTAGAGGCTCGCCTGTTTGATAATGTCCTGATATAAATGCAAGTGCTTCAGGCTGCCAACACCAGTTTTCTAAGAATTGACTTGGTAACTCAACGGCATCCCAAGGTACCCCATTAATTCCGGCAACAGATGAAGTATCAATCTCGGTTAACATATGGTGTAAACCATGACCAAACTCATGGAATAGGGTGGTGACTTCATCGTGCGTAAATAATGCTGGCTTGTCGCCAATAGGGCGATTAAAGTTACAGGTTAAATAGGCAACTGGTTTTTGTACATGACCGTCAGCAAAACGCATACGACCAATACAATCATCCATCCAAGCACCACCACGCTTGTGTTCGCGTGCATATAAATCAAGATAGAAGCTGCCTTTCAATTCACCGTTAGCGGCAAAGAGATCATAAAATTTTATTTCAGGATCCCAAACTTCTACGCCTTGGCGTTCTTTGGCTGTAATCCCAAAGATGCGATGTACTACTTCAAATAAACCATTAATTACTCGTTGCTGAGGAAAATAAGGTCGCAACTCTTCATCGTTAATACTATATAAATACTGTTTTTGTTTTTCGCTATAATAAGCCACATCCCATGGCTTGATATCACTAGCACCAAAAAACTCGTAAGCATAACGTTTAAGTTCAGCCAGCTCTTTTTCACCTTGAGGTTTAGCTTTAGTTGCTAAATCATTTAAAAATTCGATGACTTGTGAGGTGGATTGTGCCATTTTTGTTGCAAGTGATTTATCAGCATAAGTATTGAAGCCTAGTAATTGTGCAAGTTCATGACGTAGCGTTAAGATTTGTTTGATGATCTCGGTATTATCCCACTTACCAGCATGGGGCCCTTGATCTGATGCACGAGTAGTATAGGCTTGATAAAGTTCAAATCGTAAATCACGGTTATCACAATAAGTCATAACAGGAAGGTAACTTGGCATATCTAAAGTCAGTAACCAACCCTCTTCACCTTTTATTTTGGCTTGTTCTTGAGCAGCAGCAAGCGCACTTTCAGGCATGCCAGAGAGTTCTTTGATATCAGTAATTAGTTTTGACCAACCCATGGTCGCATCAAGCACATTATTGCTATATTTTGAAGATAATTCTGATAATTTTGCGACAATTTCACCGTAGCGTTTTTGTTTATCATCAGGTAAACCAATTCCGGATAATTCAAAATCACGTAATGCATTATCAATAACTTTTTTCTGTGCTTTACTTAACGTTGTGTATTGTTCGTTTTCTTTGAGTTGTTTATAGGCTTGATATAAAGGTTTATATTGTCCTACCCATGTACTGTATTCAGATAGTAATGGCAGACAAGCTTCATAAGCTTCACGTAATTCTGGGCTATTTTTAACTGAATTAAGATGGCTAACTGGAGACCAAGCTCGGCCAAATTTTTCGTTCATTTCATCAATTGGTTGGATTAAGTTATCCCAAGTATATTGGCTATTTTGCTTTAATACTGTTTCAATTGTATTTCTGCAGTTTTTTAAAGTCTCTTGTATAGCAGGCAAAACATGCTCGGGCTTAATTTGTGAAAAGAGTGGTAATGGTGCATCTGTTAATAATGGATTAGTCATGTAGCGATACCTTTATACACATGGGTTGTCTATTGATAGAACATAATATGGTGGCAAATTTAGTTAATTCAAGAGGATGTCATGCTTGGGAAGCATTATAATCCCATCAATTTGCGTTCGCGCTGCCACTCTGAGGGAGTATAGGTTTTTATCGAAAGTGCATGGATACGGTTATCGCTAATAAATTCAGCCAAAGGAGTATAAATCGCTTGTTGTTTTTTTACACGATTTAAATCGGCAAATAATTCACCGACAGCAATCACTTGAAAATGGCTACCATCGTCGGTCAAGACATGTACATCATCAAGCTCAAGCGAACTTTTTAATTTATCTATAATTTCTTGTTTATTCATTATTCATACTCATCTTTAATATAAATTATGGGTGTTATATTTTGTTAAAAAGTTTCAGGTAACTATGTGTTTTAGTATAAAACCTAACTTTTTATATATTGATCACAGGTTGTAGATCGTACAATGTAATTAATGTTTGTAACTGAGGATTAATACCCTTGAGCTTTACATCATATCGATTGCAAAAATAAATTAACGTCGCAAGCCCTGAAGAATCAACTCGAGTTAGCTGCTCTACATCAATGTATTTGACACCATTTAAAATGGTATTTTGTGTTGACCATAAGTTGTTTAAAGAGTGAACATCAAGTTCACCCAGTAAACACAATACATCTTGTTGTTTTTCTGATTTGATTCGCGACATTATAGACTAACCTTCTTGTTTAGCATTTGGATCAATATTGCGATTTGAAAGATTAGTTAATTGTTTAGTTAATGCATCAATACCGTCTTGACGTAAAATCGTTGACCACTCATTTTGTTTAGTGGTGATCATGCTTACACCTTCAGCAATTAAATCATAAGCTTTCCATTCACCAGTCACAGAATTTTTGCGCCATTGGAAATCAATTCTTAATGGTTGAGCTTGTTTTGGTTGAATTAATAAAACTCGAATAGAAATGAGGTTTTTACCTGTCAAATTCTTTGCTGTTTCAACTTGGTACTGCTGCCCATTATACATAGAAAGTGCTTGAGCAAAAGCTTGTACAAGATAGTTTTCAAACGCCGAAAAATAAGCTGCGCGTTGTTTTTCTGTCGCACTTTTATAATAATTACCTAAAATGAGTGCGCCAGCATATTTGACCTGAACATAAGGTAATAAATCTGATCTTACGATTTCTTTTAGTTTATTAGGGTTTGATTTTAATGCTGCGGATTGTGCATTCATAGTGCTAAAAATTTTATCAGCAGCAACTTGCATCTCTTTATAGGGATCATTTTCGGCAAATGCAGCAGCACTAAATATTAAAGCTATTACTAAAAAAACAGCTTGTTTAAATTTGATTAACATAGTAACTCCTTACTTTTCGTTTATGTCTTGCGTATCTTGTTTTTTATCTTTATCTGATGAACTGCCTACGCTATAAAGAAATTGGCCAATTAAATCCTCTATAACCATGGCTGGTTTGGTATTGTTTACCACAAAACCATCTTGAAAATAAGCTGGTTTATTATCTTTTTTCTGTGCTGCATGTGTTGTATCATCAGCTTCTAATGCATCAAGCTCAAATTCAGTATTTTGATCTAATCCAAAATTAATATCTATGAATTGTTCACCTAATAATCCTGAAGTTTTAATTGAAAGCGAGCTTGAGCTTGGAATTTTATCATATTGTGCATCTATATCCATTGTTACATAAGGCTTGTACTCATCGTCATTTGACGCATTTAGTGAAATATTACTGACACGACCAATGACTACCCCACCAATTTTGATAGGTGATCGCACTTTTAGTCCACCTATGTTATCAAATACTGCATAAACCCGATAAGAATGATGGCTAGTAAATGATGTTGGATCGGTAACTCTAAAGCATAAAAATAGTACTGAGCAAATGACCAGCACCATAAATAATCCTACTGTAATTTCAACTTTACGACTCATGTTTAATAACCTCAATGACTAAACATTAATGCGGTTAAAATAAAATCTAACCCCAAAATAACTAATGATGAATAGACAACAGTATTAGTTGTTGCCCGGCTAATTCCTTCTGATGTTGGCACACAATCATAACCATTAAAAAGTGCAATCCAAGTGCTGGCGATGGCAAAGGCAAAGCTTTTTACAAAACAGTTACCTAAATCATGCCACCAATCCACATTACTTTGAATAGATGACCAGAAGAATCCTGAATCAATACCTTTCCAATCAACGCCAACAAGTGCACCACCTAAAATGCCAACTGTGACAAAAATTGCAGTTAAAAATGGCATACTAAAAAATCCAGCCCAAAAACGCGGAGCAATAATACGTCTTAAGGGATCAATTGCCATCATTTCCATACTTGATAACTGTTCAGTTGCTTTCATTAAGCCGATTTCGGCCGTTAATGCAGAGCCTGCACGACCTGCAAACAGTAGTCCAGCAACAACAGGACCTAATTCACGAAGTAAAGCAAGAGCAACCATCATCCCTAAACTTGCTTCTGCACCAAAGGTAGTTAGAATAAAATAGCCTTGCAGAGCCAAAACCATGCCTATAAAAAGACCAGAAACAATAATAATGGTCAGTGACTGTACACCAACAAAATAAAATTGCTTAACGAGTAATGGAAATTGTTTGTTCAATTGAGGTTTACCAATTAATGCTCCAAAAAGCATAACACCAGAACGACCAATCATCGCAATGAAATTGATAAACCATTGCCCCAATTTTGCTAGTAAATTCAACATTATTTTATACCTCTGCTTAGGTCTAATTTGTAATCATCAGCAGGATAATGAAAAGGTACAGGTCCATCAGCTAATCCGTCAAGGAACTGTTTAACCCGTAAATCGTCATTATCACGTAATTGCTGTGAAGTGCCACCTGCAATAATGTGCTGTTCAGCTACAATATAAGCATAATCTGCAATACTGAGTACTTCATTCACATCATGGCTGACAACAATGCAGGTTAATCCTAATGATTGGTTAATTTCAGATATCAGTTTAACAATAACACCCATCGAGATAGGATCTTGCCCAGCAAAAGGTTCATCAAACATAATTAAATCGGGATCAAGAGCAATGGCCCTAGCTAAAGCGGCTCGCCTTGCCATACCGCCAGATAGTTCGGATGGCATCATTTGAGCTGCACCGCGTAAGCCAACAGCTTGTAATTTCATTAAAACTAAATTATGCAATACAGGTTCCGGCAATTTGAAGTGTTCGCGTAGTGGATAGGCGACATTATCAAATACAGTCAGATCGGTAAATAATGCCCCTGACTGGAATAACATGCTTATGCGTTTACGCACTTCATAAAGTCGGGATCGAGACATGCCTGGAATGTCCTCTCCATCAAATAAGATTTTTCCTGACTGTGGTTTTAGTTGACCACCGATGAGTCGTAATAGTGTAGTTTTACCAATTCCTGAAGGCCCCATAATAGCAGTCACTTTACCTTTAGGGACATTTAAACTCATATTTTTATAAATAGGCCTTGTTCCACGATAAAAAGACATATCATGGATTTCAACCAAATTCTGTGGTAATGCCTCTTCCACCATTATTTCCTATACTACTAAAATTATAATTGTGGCTATTTTACTTGATATTTGTGAATAAAGGAATTAAAAGTGGTTATTGAATTGTTATTTTTAAACAAACTCTTAGCAACGAAGGTTAGAGGAAAAAATAAATTGAAATGCACAAAATAAAAAAGAAATCAGACCTTACCTAGCAAACGTAAATCAGACAATTAGCAAGTAAGTTTAATAAAATTTTTTATTTTTTGATTTCTTTTTTATTTAATATCTTGTTGATTGGTTTCAAATTAATCGTTTAATTTTAATATAGTATTTTTTATTGCAGGTTGCAATGGTAATGATTTTGTTCTTGAAATATGATTAATTTCTTCTTCATTGTCAAATGGAATATTTGAGAAAAAGTCATATTTTTGTTTAATATTTGTCGCATCTATTCCTAACCAATTCGCTATTCCATTAGTAAAAAACAAGCCCGTTTTATTTAAACTTATTATTTGTCTAGATGTATCGTCACTAGATATTTTAATTAATGGAATGTGATAACCTTCTTGCTCTTCTGAGTGCATTAATTCTGAATTTTTATCCTTGATGTTACGTATCTTTATTCCGTGATCAGAAAAATATATCATACTAAAACTTTCGTTAGTTTCTTTTAATTCATTATAAATTTCTTCAATTAATTTATCTGTGAAATAG